>NZ_JBHWIO010000061.1:38018-41075 GCF_042732075.1 Kitasatospora sp. NPDC059812 | reverse complement strand
ACTCTTCTTGTGGGCTGGCTCGGTTACTTTTTTTAACCCCCACGCGTCCCCCCCCCGGCCCCGGGGGGGGCCCCCCTCCGGACCCCGGGCGGCCGCCACAGTCGTCGGCGGACATGCGGACAGGGAGCTTGCGGATGGCACAGGCAGCAGGGGCGGCACGGGCAGCAGGGGCGCTGGACGGTCGGATCGCCCTGGTCGCGGGGGCGACCCGGGGCGCCGGGCGGGGCATCGCGGTGGAGCTGGGCGCCGCCGGGGCGACGGTGTACGTCACCGGGCGAAGCACCCGCGAGCAGCGCTCGGAGTACGGCCGGCCGGAGACCATCGAGGACACCGCGGACTTGGTCACCGCGGCCGGCGGCCGGGGCATCGCGGTGCCGACCGACCACCTGGTCCCGTCCCAGGTGGCCGCCCTGGTGCAACGGATCGACGCCGAGCAGGGCCGGCTGGACGTCCTGGTCAACGACATCTGGGGCGGCGAGAACCTGTTCGGCTGGAACGTCCCGGTCTGGGAGCACGACCTGGACGACGGCCTGCGGCTGCTCCGCCTCGCGGTGGAGACGCACGCCGTCACCAGCCACCACGCCCTCCCGCTGCTGCTGCGCCGCCCGGGCGGCCTGGTCGTCGAGATGACCGACGGAACCGCCGAGTACAACCGCGACACCTACCGGAACTCGTTCTTCTACGACCTCGCCAAGGCCTCCGTGCTGCGGATGGCCTTCGCGCTCGGCCACGAGCTGGGCCCGCGCGGCGCCACCGCCCTGGCGCTCACCCCCGGCTGGATGCGCTCGGAGATCATGCTGGAGCACTTCGGCGTCACCGAGGAGAACTGGCGCGACGCCCTGGCCCGGGAGCCGCACTTCGGCATCTCCGAGAGCCCGTACTTCGTCGGCCGGGCGGTCGCCGCCCTCGCCACCGACCCCGAGGTCTCCCGCTGGAACGGCGGGTCGGTGTCCAGCGGGCAGCTGTCCCTGGAGTACGGCTTCACCGACCGCGACGGCAGCCGGCCGGACTGCTGGCGCTACCTGGTCGAGGTGCAGGACGCGGGCAAGCCGGCCGCGCCGGAGGGCTACCGCTGACGGGGCGTCGGCGGCGGCGCCACCGGGCGCCGGGGAGAACCCCTTTCCCCGCGCCGCGTATTGACCGCGCCGCCACCGACTCCGAATAATCGGCGCCACCGGGGCGCCCAGGCAACCCTCGTCACTCTGACCACACCGGACCGGGGAGCGCCCATGACCGACCAGCCGCACCACGACGAACCCACCGCACTCGCCGCCCCCACCGCACTCGCCGCCCTGGCCGAGGAGTACTTCGCCGCCGAGAACGCCCACGCCCCGTTCGACGCGACGCTGAGCGGGGTCGAGGGCTACGCCCACGAGGTGCCCGACCCGTCCCGCGCGGCCGCGCTGCGCCACCGGGACGCGCTGGCGGGCTTCGGGGCGCGACTGGCCGCGATCCCGGTGGACGCGCTGGCCGGCGAGGACCTGGTCACCCACCGCGTGCTCGGGCGGCTGATCGACAACGGTACCGGCCGGATCACCCACGGACTGGGCGACTTCAGCATCTCGGCGACCATCACCGCACCGCAGAACGAGGCCTTCACCTCGCTCGCCATGACCTCCGTCGACCAGGAGGGCGCCGACGCCTACCTGGAGCGGCTGGCCGGCCTGCCGGGCTACTTCGACGCCGCCCTGCAGCTCCACCTGGACGCCGCCGCCGAGGGCCGCACGCCGCTGCGCAGCGGCGTCGACGCCGCCCTCGACCAGCTCGACGCCTACCTGGTCGCCAACCCGGACGACGACCAGCTGCTGCGCGCGCTGCAGGGCCGCCCGGAGTTCGACCGGGGCCGGGTGATCGTCCGCGACGGCGTGCGCCCGGCCGTGGCCCGTTACCGGGCCGGCCTGGCCCAGCGGCTGGCCACGGACGCCCGGCCGGACGACCGGGCCGGGGTCTGCCACGTGCCCGGCGGCACCGAGGGCTACGCCGACGCCGTCACCCGCTACACCCGGCCCGGGCTCACCCCGGAGGAGGTCCACCGGATCGGCCTGGACACCCTGGCGGGGCTGCGCGAGGAGTTCGCCGAGCTGGGCGGCAGGGTGCTCGGCATCACCGACCCCGACGCCGTGCTGGCCGCGCTGCGGGAGGACCGCGCGCTGCGCTTCGGCAGCGCCGAGGAGATCATCACCCTGGTCGACGAGGCGCTGGAGCGCGCCCGCCGCGCCTCGGCCGACTACTTCCGGGCCTACCCGATCGCCGACTGCGTGACCCGGGAGATCGACCCGATCGAGGCGGAGACCGGGCCGCTGGCCTACTACCAGCCGCCGGGCCCGGGCGGCCTGCCCGGCACCCACTGGATCAACACGCTGCGCCCGCAGACCAGGTTCAGGTACGAGTACGAGGCGATCGCCTTCCACGAGAGCGTGCCCGGGCACCACCTGCAGATCGCCGTCGCCCAGACGCTGCACCACCTGCCGGAGTTCCGGCGCCGGCCGAGCGGCCAGCTGACCGCCCACGTCGAGGGCTGGGGCCTGTACACCGAGCGGCTCGCGGACGAGATGGGGCTGTACAGCTCGGACCTCTCCCGCTTCGGCATGCTGTCGCTCGACGCGCTGCGGGCCGTGCGCCTGGTCGTGGACACCGGGCTGCACCACTACGGCTGGTCCCGGGAGCGGGCGATCGCCTTCATGCGGGACAACACGGCCACCACCGAGGCCAACGTCCGCAACGAGATCGACCGCTACCTGGCCTGGCCGGGCCAGGCGACCGCGTACCTGATCGGCCGCCGGGAGATCGTCCGGCACCGCGAGCGCGCCCAGGCGGCGCTGGGCGGCCGGTTCGACATCCGGGAGTTCCACCACGAGCTGATCGGGCACGGCAGCCTGCCGCTGGGAGTGCTGGACACGCTGGTCACGGACTGGATCGCGGCGCAGTAGGGCCCGCCGCGCCCCCCGGGGGGGCCCCCCCCCCCCGCGGGCCGGGGGGGCGGGCACGCCCCGGTGACGGGGGGGGCGCCCGTGTGCTCCCGGCGGGGGGAGTGGGCGGGGGCGGGGCGGTACTCCA
>NZ_JBHWIO010000061.1:28974-38008 GCF_042732075.1 Kitasatospora sp. NPDC059812 | reverse complement strand
CCACGGGAGTACCGGTCCGCCCCCCGGCCGGTGGGCGGTCGAGGCCCGGGGGCCCCCGGACGGGTGCGGGGGCCGGTTGGCCCCGCGCCCCGCCGGGGGCGCGCACCGCGCACCGTCGGGCCGGTTCGGCTGCTACGCCGGGGTGACGGGCGGGCGGCGCTTGTGCTCCGTGCGGCGGTAGTGGCCGAGGACGGTGCGGAAGACCTCCTCGCTCACCGGCCGCTCCTCCAGGAAGTCGTCCAGGGCCTCGTAGGGGACGCCGAGGGCGTCCTCGTCGGGGCGGCCGGGGGCGAGGGTCTCCAGGTCGGCGGTGGGGGTCTTGTGGACGAGGTCCGCCGTGGCCCCCAAAGCCTCGGCCAGGGAGCGGACCTGACGCTTCGTCAGCCCGTCCAGCGGCATCACGTCGGCGGCGCCGTCACCGTACTTGGTGAAGAAGCCGACGGCCGCCTCGGCGGCGTGGTCGGTGCCGACGACCAGGCCGCCGGTGGCGCCCGCGACCGCGTACTGGGCCACCATCCGCTGGCGTGCCTTGACGTTGCCGCGGACGAAGTCCTCGTGGGAGCGGTCGGCGAAGGTGAGGCCGGCGGACGTCAGCGCGTCGAGGGCTGCGTCGGTCGCGGGCCTGATGTCGACGGTCAGGGTCCGGTCCGGCCGGATGAAGTCGAGTGCGCGGCGGGCGTCCGCCTCGTCCGCCTGGGTGCCGTAGGGCAGCCGCATGGCGCAGAACTCGGCCTGGTGTCCGGCGGCGCGCAGCCGGTCGACGGCGAGCTGGCAGAGCCGCCCGGCGGTGGTGGAGTCGACGCCGCCGCTGATGCCGAGCACCAGCGTGCGGGCGCCGGCCGCCCGGAGCTGGTCGGCGAGGAAGTCGGCCCGGCGCTTCGCCTCCTGCTCGGGGCTGGGGACGGGGGCCACCCGCAGGGTGCGGGCGATCTCCCGCTGGAGGTCGGCGGACAGGGGTTCGGTCATATCGACTCCCGGGTGAAGGTGACACGGTGGGTGCCCGCCCTGGACGCTACCAGCGGGTTCCGCGCGTTCGACGAGGTGGTGGCGGTGCTGCGGCAGGCCGGGGCGAGCGCCTACGCGGGGTGCCGCAGGATGTCGAGGACGACGGCGCCGTCGACGGTCTCCTGGGCGACCAGCAGGGCGGCCAGTTCGTCGAGGTGGTGGCGGTGTTCGCGGAGCAGGTCGACGGCGCGGCGTTCGGCGCGGCGCAGCAGGCGGGCCACCGCCTCGTCGACGGCGCGCTGGGTCTGCTCGGAGTACGGGCGGCGGAACAGGTCCTCGGGGCCGTCGCCGAGGTAGTTCGGGGAGCCGCTGGAGTAGCCGACCGGGCCGAGTTCCGGGGAGAGGCCGAATTCGCGGACCATCCGGGTGGCGACGCCGGTGGCGTGGGCGAGGTCGTTGGCGGCGCCGGTGGAGCCCTCCCCGAAGACCACCAGCTCGGCTGCCCGCCCGCCGAGCTGGACGGTGATCAGGTCGATCAGGTAGCCCTCGGTGTACAGGTGGCGTTCCGCTTCGGGGAGTTGTTCGGTCGCGCCGAGGGAGACGCCGGCCGGGAGGATGGTCACCTTGGCGACGGGGTCGGCGTGTTCGCACAGCGCGGCGGTCAGGGCGTGCCCGGACTCGTGGACGGCGACGGCGTGGCGCTCCTCGGGCAGCAGCGCGTTGGAGGAGTCCCGGCGGCCGAGCAGGACGCGGTCGCGGGCGGTGTCGAGGTCGTCGGCGGTGAGGGTGGCGCGGTCGGCGCGGACGGCGTTGATGGCGGCCTCGTTGACCAGGTTGGCGAGGTCGGCGCCGGAGAAGCCGGGTGTGCCGCGGGCGATGCGGTTCAGGTCGGCATCGGGGGCGAGGGTCTTGCCGCGGACGTGGACGGCGAGGATCGCGGCCCGTTCCGCCTGGTTGGGCAGCGGGACGGTGACCTGGCGGTCGAACCGGCCGGGGCGCAGCAGGGCCGGGTCGAGGGCGTCCGGGCGGTTGGTGGCGGCGATGACGACGATGCCGGTGGTCGGGTCGAAGCCGTCCATCTCGGAGAGCAGCTGGTTGAGGGTCTGTTCGCGTTCGTCGTTGCCGCCGAGCCGGGTGCCGCCCGCGCGGCGGCCGCCGACGGCGTCGATCTCGTCGATGAAGATGATGGACGGCGCGCGTTTGCGGGCCTCGTCGAAGAGGTCGCGGACGCGGGAGGCGCCGACGCCGACGAACATCTCGACGAAGCCGGAGCCGGTCACGGAGAGGAAGGGCACTTCGGCCTCTCCGGCGACGGCCCGGGCGAGCAGGGTCTTCCCGGTGCCGGGCGGGCCGACCATGATCACCCCGCGCGGGCCCTTGGCGCCGGCGGCGGCGTAGCGTTCGGGGCTGCGCAGGAAGTCGACCACCTCGCTGACCTCCTGCTTGACGCCCTCGTACCCGGCGACGTCGGCGAAGCGGGTGGCGGGCCGCTCGGCCTCGATGATCTTGGCGCGGGAGCGGCCGATGGCGCTCAGGCCGCCGCCGAGCGAGCGGGCGGCCATCCGGCCGGACCAGAGGAACAGCCCGCCGAAGAGCAGCAGCGGCAGGAACAGCAGCAGCGTCGACCAGATCGAGCTGCCGCCGCTGTGGCTGGCGGTGATGTCGACGTGCTGGCCGGCCAGCTCGCCGCTGAGCTGGGAGGTGTCCAGGGCGGTCGGGATCTGGCTGGTGAAGTGCGTGCCGTCCTTGAGGGTGCCGGTGACCCCGCCGGTGTCGGTGATGTCCACGGTCTGCACCTGGCCGGCGCCGACCCGGTTGAGGAAGTCGGTGTAGCCGTAGTTGGCGCCGGTCGAGCCGGAGCGCGAGAACAGGATGAGCAGCAGCAGGGTCACCAGGACGGCGACGGGCAGCAGCCAGCGGCGCATCGCGGGCGGGGGCGGCTTGGGCGGCGGCGGGCCGCCGGGGGTGCGGGGCCGCTCGGGGCCCCCGCCCGGGGGCGGCGGGGTCGCGGGGTGGCGGGCGGCGCGCAGCCGGATTCGGGTGATCATCCGCGCCCACCACCTCTCCGCCGCCGGGCCTTCCCCCTCCATGGTGGGGCGAGAAGGGCCCGGACGGGAGGTCCAGGACGAACCGGCCGGCCCCGGCGCGGGGGCCGGCGGCGCCGTCAGGAGAAGTCGAGCGAGCCGGTCCGGGTCCGCTTGAGCTCGAAGAAGTTCGGGTAGCCGGCCAGCAGCCGCACCCCGTCGAAGACCCGGACGGCGTCCTCGCCGCGCGGGATGGCGCTCAGCACCGGGCCGAAGAAGGCGACGCCGTCGACGTGGATGGTCGGCGTGCCGACCTCCTCGCCGACCGGGTCCATGCCCTCGTGGTGGCTCTTGCGCAGCGCGACGTCGTACGCCGTGCTGTCGGCCGCGGCGGCGAGCTCCTCCGGCAGTCCGGCCGCGACCAGGGCCTCCCGGATGACGGCGTCGTCGGCGGGCCGGTCCTGGTCGTGCAGGCGGGTGCCGAGTTCGGTGTACAGGTCGCGCAGCACGTGCTCGCCGTGCTGTTCGGCGGCGGCGATGCAGACCCGGACGGGGCCCCAGCCGGTGGTCATCAGGCGCTGGTAGCGCTCGGGCAGGTCGGTGCGGCCCTCGTTGAGGACGGACAGGCTCATCACCCGGAAGGTGAGGTCGAGCTCGCGGTGGCGCTCGACCTCACGGATCCACCGGGAGGTGATCCAGGCGAACGGGCAGATCGGATCGAAGTAGAAATCGACTTTGGTGGTCACGGTGAAGAGCCTAGACGCCGAGTGGACCGCTTTCCAGGGCCAATCGATCACCATTGCGGTGGGCCACTTCTCAGCTGCAGGTCTTCCCGTCGGACGGCACGGTGCCGTCCAGCAGGTAGGCGTCCACGGCCTGCTTCAGGCACGGGTCGCCGGTGTTGTAGCCGCCGTGGCCCTCGCCCTGGAGGGTGACGTTGACGCCGACGCCCGGGCCGAGCTGCTGCGCCATCGCGTGGGCGCCCTCGACCGGGGTGGCCGGGTCGCCGGTGGTGCCGACCACCACGATCGGGGCCGCGCCGGCGGCCGAGACGTCCGGGTGGTCGGCCTTGCCCGGCACCGGCCAGCCGGTGCAGCTCGTCAGGCCCCAGGCGGAGTAGGGGCCGAACACCGGGGAGGCGTCGCGGAACTGCGGCAGCTGCTGTTCGACGTCCTGGTCGGAGTAGCGCTGTCGGGCGTCCACGCAGTTGATCGCCCGGTTGGCGGCGCTCAGGTTGGTGTAGCGCCCCTGCGGGTCGCGCCCGAACATCGCGTCGGAGAGCTGGAGCAGTGTGTTGCCGGTGCCCTGCTGCATCGCCTCGGTGAGCCCGGCGGCCAGGACGGGCCAGGTCTCCTCGCTGTACAGGGCGGCGGCGATGCCGGTGACGGCCAGGGTCTCGGTGAGCTGCCGCCCGCTGGTGGTGGGCAGCGGGGACTGCTCCAGCTTCTGGAGCAGCGCCGTGACCGCCGCCGTGCCCTCGACGCCGCCGGCACCCGTCGGGCAAACGGCGGCCTCCTCGGCGGCGCAGGCCTTCATGAAGTTGTCGAAGGCGAGCTGGAAGCCCTTGGCCTGGCCGAGTGCGGACTGCTGCGGGTCCTTCGTCGGGTCGACGACCGAGTCCAGGACGATCCGGCCGACCTCCTGCGGGAACAGGTGCGCATAGACGCCGCCGAGCTGGGTGCCGTAGCTGATGCCGAAGTAGAAGAGCTTCTGGTCGCCGAGCACCTGCCGCATCAGGTCGAGGTCGCGGGCGGCACTCTCGGTGTCCACGTAGGGCAGCACCGGACCGGAGTTGTGCTCGCAGGCGGCGGTGAACTGCGCGTTGCTGGTGTCCAGCGCCTTCACCGCGTCGGGGGTCCCGGGGGTGTTGTCGATTGCCAGGCTGACGTCCATCGCCTTGTCGTCCAGGCAGCTCACCCCGGCGCTGGCGCCGACCCCGCGGGGGTCGAAACTCACCAGGTCGTAGCGGGCGTTGAGGGAGGCGTAGTCGGCGGCGAGGGCGGGCAGCGTGGCGACGCCGGAGGCGCCGGGGCCACCGAAGTTGAACAGCAGCGAGCCGATCCGGTGCTTCTCGTCCTTCGCCCGGCTCCGGATCATGGCCAGGTCGATGGTCTCGCCGTCCGGCTTGCCGTGGTCCAGCGGCGCCTTGAGGGTGGCGCACTGCCAGTCACCGGCGGGCGCGGTGCCGCTGCCCTGCGCGGGACTGGGGGCCGGGCAGGCCTGCCAGTCGAGCCGCTGGGCCGCGAGTCCGGTCGCGGACGCGGCGGGTGAGCCGGGCGAGCCGGCCGGGGAGGTCGGCGCGGGCTCGACGGCGAAGCGGGCGTCGCCCTGGCAGCCGGCGGCACAGGCGAGCAGCAGCGCGGCCAGGCCGAAAGCGCCGGCGCCGCGGACGACGGTGTGCATGGAGCGGTCCACCTCTCGGGTTGCCGGGCGCGCCCCGGCGGACGGCGGGGCGGCGTACGCCCCGGCGCTCGGCACGGTCAACGCACCACAGACCCTAGGGGTGGTGGGGCGGTCACGCCCGTCGGAAGCCTCTGCCGGGGGGCGTGCGCCGGTCCGGCTGCCACCCGCCGTCCGGGTGAGGTACTCCTGCGACCCTCGTCCGGACCGCCCACTACCTGGCGTCGCATGCTATCTTGCATCGCATGGTACCTGGCATCACACACCACGACGGCGACGCCGGCGCGGCCGACGGGCCGGTGGCGACGCAACTGCGCAAGGGCGTACTGGAGTACTGCGTCCTGGCGCTGCTGCGGGACGGCCCCCGGTACGGGGTGGAGCTGCTGCAGGAGCTCGGCCGGTTCCCGATGCTGGCGACCAGCCAGGGCACCATCTACCCCCTGCTGTCCCGGCTGCGCCGGGCCGGCCTCGCCGACACCTTCCTGCGCGACTCGGCCAGCGGCCCGTCCCGCCGGTACTACACCCTCACCGACACCGGCCGCAGCGCACTGGAGGAGTTCGCCACGCTGTGGCCCGCCTTCCGCGAAACCGTCGACCACGTCCTGGCCCCGGGAGAGAACCCGTGAACAACCCCATCGAGCACCCCCTGGTCCGCACCCACCTGGCCGCGGTCGCCCGGTACACCGCTCCGCTGCCCGAGCCTCGCCGCCGCGAACTGCTCGCGGACCTGCGCGAGCACATCGAGGTCTCGCTCGCCGAGTGCGACCCCGCCGACGAGGCCGCCGTCCGGCGGGTCCTGGAGCAGCTGGGCAGCCCCCGGCGGATCGCCGACGCCGCGCTCGACGAGGAGGGCGGCACCCGACCGGAGCCGGAGAGCCGCGGCCGCACCGCCCGCACCCTGGTCTTCGCGGTGCTGCCGGTTCCGCTGTCGTTCGTCCCGGCCATCGGGCCCCCGCTCGCACTGGCCGCCGCCGTCATCGCCGCGAGCAGGGTGTGGCGGTCCACGCAGTGGAGCCGCCGGGAGAAGCGGCTGGCAGCCCTGCTGCTGCTCTCCCCCGTCCTGGTCACTCCGCTGGCCGGCATCGCCGCCGCCGTCGTGTCCCCGTTCGGCCTGACCGCGACCGCCGTCCTCGCCGCCTGCGTGGTGGGCTTCTGCCCCGCCCTGCTCGCGGCGTTCCTCCTGGCCCGCTCCGCCGCCCGGCTGCGCAACGCCGCACTCACGGCCTGAACCGGCTTCACCAAAGAACACTGACGTTTCGCCGGCCCCCCCTGGTGATGCCGGAGGCCGCCCCCATGTACAAGGGGGGCGGCCTCCGCGCGTCGGAGGCTCGCGCTTGCGCGCGCCTCTGCCCGGCGGTTAATGTCTTACCTGTTTCTCACCATCAAATCCCTTTTCGGCCAAGGCCGTTCATACGGTTAACGAAAACCCGCATACAGTGTGCGGACCTGGGGAACCCGAACCGCCACCCCCTCCGTCTGGGGGCTTTTCCATTACGCGGGAATCAAGGCAACTCACTTTACCGTCAGGCTCGTTGACCCCGTTCTCCGGCGGCTGCTTTGCTTCTCGGCGGCCGAGGCGGGCCTGTTTCCCCCCGGTGATCCGTTGTGCGGCGGGTCATCCAGGCGTTCCACCGCCTCCGGCCTCTCCCTGTCCTTCGCGACCACCCGTCACCCACCGGTGCCCGGGCGGTCGGCATGAGAGAGGCAACCCTCACATGGGCCGAACCCCCACGTTCCGTCTCGCCGGACGGGCGGCGCTCACCGGCGTCGCCGCGCTCGCCCTCGCGGCGGCCGGCTTCACCGCGGCACCCGCCCAGGCGCAGCCCGACGACGCCGCGCACCCCGCGGCGTCGGCGAACCACCCGTACCGGCACGGCGCCGTCCCGCTGCGCGGCCACCAGGCCGCACCGAGCGCCACCTCCGCCAACAACCTCAACTACGGTGGCGGAGCGGGCAGTCCGAGCATCGGCGTGACCACCGGACCGGAGCACGTCTACCTGGTGTTCTGGGGCTCCCAGTGGGGCAGCTCCGGCACCGACGCCAACGGCAACACCACGCTCAGCGGCGACGCCAAGGGCATGGCCCCGCGCCTCCAGCAGCTGTTCAAGGGCATCGGCGCGGGCAGCGAGCTCTGGTCCGGCGTCATGACGCAGTACTGCGAGGGCGTCGCCGCCGGCTCCCAGACCTGCCCGGGCAACTCCGCGCACGTCGCCTACCCCACCGGCGGCGCGCTCGCCGGCGTCTGGGTGGACACCTCCGCCGCGGCGCCCGCCTCCGCGACCGGCAACCAGATCGGCGCCGAGGCGGTCAAGGCGTCCGGCCACTTCGGCAACACCACGGCCGCGGCCAACCGGAACGACCAGTACGTCGTCGTCTCCCCCACCGGCACCACCCCCGACGGCTTCAACACCGCGTCCGGCAACTTCTGCGCCTGGCACGACTACACCGGCGACACCACGCTCACCGGCGGCGCCGTCTCCTCCCCGTACGGCGAACTCGCCTTCACCAACCTGCCGTACGTGACCGACGCGGGCTCCGGCTGCGGCCAGGGCTTCGTCAACGCGGGGACGGCCGGCACCCTGGACGGCGTCACCATCGTCGAGGGCCACGAGTACGCCGAGACCATCACCGACCAGAACCCGGCCGGCGGCTGGACCGACAGCAGCGGCGCCGAGAACGGCGACAAGTGCGCCTGGGTCAGCAGCGGCCAGGGCGCCTCGGCGAACGTCGGCTTCACCACCGGCAGCTTCGCCATGCAGTCGACCTGGGCGAACGACTTCAACAGCGGTGCGGGCGGCTGCGAGATGTCCCACCCGATCGTCGGCGGCACGACCGGCAACACCGTCACCGTCACCAACCCGGGCGCCCAGGCCGGGACCACCGGCAAGGCCGTCAGCCTGCAGATCGCGGCGACCGACAGCGCCTCCGGCCAGACCCTCACCTACACGGCGAGCGGCCTGCCGGCCGGCCTGTCCATCTCCGCCTCCGGCCTGATCAGCGGCACCCCGACCACCGCCGGCACGGCGAGCGTCACGGTCACCGCCAAGGACGCCACCGGCGCCGCCGGTTCCGCCGCCTTCGGCTGGACCGTCACCTCCGCGGGCGGCGGCGGCCTCACCAACGGCGGCTTCGAGACCGGCACCCTGAGCGGCTGGGCCTCCACCGGCAGCGCCGCCGCCTCCAGCGCCGCCAAGCACACCGGCGGCTACGGCGCGATGCTCGGCTCCACCGGCCCCACCACCACGTCCACGGCCAGCCAGACCTTCACCGCCCCGACCGGCAGCAGCAAGGTCGCCTTCTGGTACGACGTCACCTGCCCGGACACCGTCACCTACGACTGGGCGACCGCCACCCTCAAGGACAACACCACCAACACCACGACCACGGTGCTCGCCAAGACCTGCACCAGCGGCCTCGGCTGGAAGTCCGCCTCCGGCACCGTCACCCCGGGCCACAGCTACACGCTCACCCTCACCAACGTGGACGACAACTACCCGGGCGACCCGACCTACACCTACTACGACGACGTGACCGTCTCCTGACGGCCGCCCGTCCACGCCCCTGACGCCGCCCGGGGGGGGGGCCCCCCCCCCCCCCCCCGGCCCCCCCCCCCCCCCGCCCCACCCCCCCCCCCCCCCCCCCCCCCCCCCCCAACCCCCCCCCGG
>NZ_JBHWIO010000061.1:2875-28964 GCF_042732075.1 Kitasatospora sp. NPDC059812 | reverse complement strand
GGCCTTGCTGGTGTCGCTGCGCGCCGCCGCCCCCCCCCCCCGGCGGGGGGCGGGCGCCCCCCCCCCCCCCCCCCCCGGCGGCACCACGTCCCAAGGACACTGCGCCCCAAGGACACCGCGCCCCGACAACATCGCGCCCTGTGAAGGAGGAGAGCCGTGACGGTGCGAACGATCGCGGCAGCCGCCCTGCTCGCCCTGGCGGCCGGCTGCTCGTCGAACACCGGCCCCGCCGCGCCGGGCCCGCCCGCCCTGGTGCTCGACGAGCACGCCGACGGCACGACCGTGCGGGTGGCACCCGGCACCGTCATCCGGGTCGAGCTGCACAGCACCTACTGGTCCCCGGCCGCCGGCGACAGCCCGCGGACGCTGCGTCCGACCGCCACCGCGACCACCCCCGCCCCCTCCTGCCGGCCGGGCGGCGGCTGCGGCCAGGTCACCGCCGGCTTCCTCGCCGCCTCCCCCGGCACGGCCCGTCTCTCCGCCCACCGCACCACCTGCGGCGAGGCGCTGGCCTGCCCGCCCGGCCAGCGGGCCTTCACCGTGACGGTGACAGTCGGCTGACGGGTCAGTGCTGGACGCCGGAGGACAGCGAGAAGTCCGCGAAGTAGGCACGCTGGGTGCTCGCCGGGCCCCAACTGGTGTCGTGGCCGCCGTAGAAGGTGGAGAAGAACACGCCGCCGAAGGGGATCCCGCCGATGCCCGAGGCCACCCCGCGCGCCGCGTAGACCTGGCGGCCGTCGTACCAGACGGTGACGTCCCCGGTGCCGCGGTCGACCAGCTGCTCGACGCTGTGCCACGCGCCGTCGGCCTGGAACCGCCAGTCGCCGAGCCCCTCGTCCACCCCGTAGCCGGTCGGGCCGGAGTTGGTCGGGGTGTAGAGGTAGACCTCGCCGTTGTCCGGCACGCCCTTGGCGCCGCGCCACATGTAGCGCGTCGACCAGCCTGCGCCGTGGTTGCCGCCCGACTCCTCGCCGATCCTGCCGCCGTACAGTCCGGGCAGCTTCCCCGCCTTGCCCCAGTCCCGGCCGGCCGGGAACTTGAGGGAGTACTTCAGGTCCAGCGTCTTGCCCTGGGCCAGGGCGGACAGGCCCAGGCTGGTCAGATCCGTGTAGAACTGGCCGCCGCCCGGGTTCGGGCAGTCGGCGCACTGGTTGGAGGAGGACCCGGCGCCGTAGGTGACCTGGAGCGCCGAGCCGCCCCCGGGAGCGGCCGCGTCGTCGACCGCGCTCAAGTCCGAACCGCCCCACGTCCCCTGGTCGACCGCGCCCCAGGCGTGCTTCCACTGGTCCGTCCCGTAGCCGCGGAACTGGCCGGTCCAGGCCGTCTTCCCGCTCGCCACCGCGGCCGGTGCGGCTCCCCTCGCTCCCTCGGACCCCGAGGCGGCCGGCGCGGCGATCGAGGCCGCGGCGGGCGACGTCGACGGGGCGCAGGCGGCCAGGGCGGCGGCCGCGAGCACCGATCCGAACACACGACGAGTGCTTTTCATGACTGCCCCTCCCGACGGGACCGGGCCGGGACGGCCCACCCGTTCCATGTGACGCTCCGCCACCGGATCACAGTAGCGGCGCCCGATGTGACGTGACCATCACACTCCCGGGTGACGGCGGGGCGCGGTCCCCGGCCCCCGGCCCTCCCCATGCGGGCCGTGCGGAGACGCGCGAGGTGCGAGGTGCGAGGTGGCGATGCGGCCGCGAAGATTCCTCCGAACGTCCGGCGGAGGACGTCAAGACCGCGGCGACGGCTCCGACCACCGGTCGAGGAGCCCAGCCGGGCCCGCGAACCACGAGGAGCACGAGATGAAGTTCCTGATCAGCCTGCACATCAACCCGGCCGTGATGGACGCGCTGACCGACGAGGAGAAGGCGGCGATCGGCCACGGCCACGGCGAGTTCATCGAGGCGCTGAAGGCGTCCGGAGAGCTGATCACCACCCAGGCACTGGTCGATCCGACCCAGGCCGCCGTGGTGACCGTGCGCAACGGCCAGCCGGTGGTGACCGACGGCCCGTTCCTGGAGGCCAAGGAGTACCTGGGCGGCTTCTACCTGATCGACTGCGAGGACAAGGAGCGGGCGATCGCGCTGGCGGCGCTGATCCCGGACACCGCGATCGAGGGCCTGGGGGTCGAGGTGCGGCAGGTGATGTTCGCCGACGGACACTTGGAGGCATGACAGCACCGGACTTCGAGGACCTGCTGCGTGCGCTCACGCCGCAGGTCCTCGGCACCTTGGTTCGCCGGTACGGCCGGTTCGAAGGGTGCGAGGACGCCGTCCAGGAGGCCGTTCTCGCCGCCACCGTGCAGTGGCCGTCCGAGGGGGTGCCGGACAATCCGCACGGCTGGCTGGTGACCGTCGCGGCCCGGCGGCTCATCGACCAGTTGCGCCGCGACCGCGCGCGCCGCGACCGGGAGTCGGCGACGGCCGCCGAGGTGGTGCCGCCGGAGGTGCCGGACACCGACGACACGCTCGTCCTGCTGTTCCTGTGCTGCCATCCGACGCTCACCGCGGCCTCCCGGACCGCCCTGACGCTGCGGGCGGTCGGCGGTCTGACCACCGCCGAGATCGCCCGCGCGTTCCTGGTGCCGGAGGCCACCATGGCGGCCAGGATCAGCCGGGCCAAGCAGCGCATCAGGGCCGCCGGCAGCTCGTTCGCCCTGCCGGACGGCGCGGAGCGCGAGGAACGGCTGCGAGTCGTGCTGCACGTGCTCTACCTGATCTTCAACGAGGGCTACACCGCCACCTCCGGACCGGAGTTGCACCGCCCCGACCTCGCGCGCGAGGCGATCCGGTTGACCAGGACGGCGCACGCGCAACTGCCCGGGGACGACGAGGTGACCGGGCTGCTCGCGCTGATGCTGCTGACCCACGCCCGCCGGGAGGCCCGGACCACCCCGGCCGGCGACCTGGTACCGCTGGACGAGCAGGACCGCAAGGCCTGGGACCGGGCGCTGATCGACGAGGGCGTCGGACTGGCCGAGGCGGCGCTGGCCGGCCCGACCCTGGGGCCCTACCAGTTGCAGGCCGCCATCGCGGCCACGCACGCCGACGCGGCCACCGCCGAGGAGACCAACTGGCCCCAGGTGCACGCCCTCTACCTGATCCTGGAACGGATCGCGCCCAACCCGATGGTCACCCTCAACCGGGCGATCGCGCTCGCCGAGACCGACGGCCCGGCCGCCGGGCTGGCCCTGCTGTCCGCCCTGGACGGTGACGGGCGGATGGCCGGGCACCACCGGCTGCTGTCCGTCCGGGCGCACCTGCTGGAGAAGGCCGGCGACCCGGCCGGCGCCCACGAGCACTACCGGCGCGCCACGAAGGCCACCGCCAGCCTCGCCGAGCGGCGCTACCTGGAGGCCCGGGCCGCCCGGACCGGGCCACGCTCCGGCTGAACGCACCTCCGGGGCGTCCAAAACGTCCGGCGCGCGGCCAGGGCCACCATGGGAACGGCCCGGGGCCGGCCCCGGCTCAACGACCCGGCGGCTCCATCCCCGGCCTGCCCCGCACCGCGTACGTCGGCAGCCGCAGTTCGCCGAGGACGGCCCGGGGCAGGCTCAGCCCGAACCGCCGCCCGACCGCGCCGAGGGTGCGGCGGCGGACGGCCGCGGGCGGCTCGCCCCCGGGACCGCGGGTGATCCCGTCGGGCTCCAGGACGCCTGCGGCGACCAGCTCGGGGACCAGCAGGTCGGGCTCCCGGCCCCAGCGCCAGCGCTCCTCGGCGAGGCCGAACCCGCACAGCACGGCGCCGTCGCGGGCGTAGTCGAGCAGCGCCGGCGGGTGGTCCGGCATCGGGCGGAAGTGGACCACCTCGACCCCGTCGCACGCTATCTCGGTGAGCCGTTCGCCGCCGGTGGAGTCGCCGTACTCGACCGCGAAGGACCAGTCACCGGACTCGCCGACCCGGATCACGCCGTCGCCGTCGTCGCTCGGGCGGAACACCTCGATGTCGAGGTCCCACACCTCGGTGCCGCTGAGCGGCCCGGCCGCGGCGGCCGGATCGGCGCCCATCCGGCGGGCGAGCTCCTGCGGCGGTATCCCCCGGGCGAACAGGACGCCGTCGACGGAGCGCCCGGCGTCCGCGAGCCACCGGATGCCCTCCTCGCCCCCCGCCCCTTCGGTACCGTCCGTCATGACGCCCCCTCACCTCGCGCCGGCCCGCGTGGCCGGGCCGCCGGTCCGCACCCTAACGGACGCCACTGACACTGATAGTTCTAACCGGGTCCCTGGTGGTCGTGGCTCTGCCACTGACTGACGCCCTGCTGGGCTGTCCTCCGGTTGTTCTGTCCGGCTGCCGGGGCCCGTTCAACCGGCGGCCCCCGGAAGCGTCCCGGCCGGTCGCCCTCAGCACCCTTCGGAGGAAGGTCAGTTCGACGGGGGCCGTCGGACGGCCGCGCTCAGGCGCTCAAGCGCCCCGGCGGTTCAGCTTCCCGCGTATCAGCGCCGCGTACACCGCCGCCGCGACGACCATGCCGACCGGCAGCGCGAGGTCCGCGCCGACGAGCGCGGCCACCGGCCCGGTGTACAGGGTGTCCACGCACAGCGCGGCGCCGGCCACCCCGGCCGCGAGGGCGAGCGCACCGGCCGGGTTGACGCCCGCCCGGTACCAGAAGGGGCTGCCCGGGGTCTCGTCCGTGAGCGCCCGGCCGTCGTAGCGGTTGCGGCGCAGCAGGATGTCGGTGGCGTAGATCGCGGTGCTGGGGCCGAGCAGGACGACGGTCAGCTGGAGCACGTTGCTGACGGTGTCGAGGAAGTTGGAGACCAGCAGCGCGTACAGCGTGAGGCAGACGGCGACGGTGCCGTCGACGAGCACGCTGAGCGTGCGGCGGATCCGGATGCCGACGGCTTGCAGGGCGAGGCCGGCGCTGTAGGCGGTGAGCGCGTTGACCGCGATCGTGCCGACGACCAGGGCGAGCAGGAAGACCGGGTCGAACCAGCCGGGCAGGATCCGCTGGAGGGCGGCCTGCGGGTCCGTCATGTCGACGGCGCTGGCGGCGAGTACGCCCAGGCCGCCGACGGCGACGCTGGGCAGGAAGCCGCCGAGGGCCGTCCAGCCGAGGACGGCGCGCGGGGAGGTGGTGTGCGGCAGGTAGCGGGAGAAGTCGGCGCTGGTGGTGTAGGACAGCGGGCCGGAGGCGATCAGAGTGACGCCGGCCAGGACGGCGGACCACAGGCGGGTGCCGGAGAGCGGTTCGGCGGGCGTGTAGCCGAAGTCGGCGTGCCGGAGCACCACGTACCCGACGACGGCGAAGGCGGCGGCGAGCGCCAGGGTGATCGGCAGGTAGAGCCGGAGGATCGCGGCGTGGCCGTAGACGCTGATGGTGAGCGTCACCACGACGATGGCCACCACGATGGCGATCTTGATCGGGGTGGTCGGGGTGATCCCGGCCTGCTCGGCGAGCGAGAACGCGGCGACGGCGGCCGCGGCGAGGTTGAGCGCGAAGTAGCAGACGGAGATCATCCAACCGGTGACGGCGTTGTTCACGCGGTTGCCGAGGACGCCGTACATCGCGCGGGTGATGACCTCGCTGGGCGCGCCCGCGGCCGGTCCGGAGACCGCCAACAGGCCGGTGCCCAGCCAGAACAGGTTGCCGACGACGACCACCGCGAACGCCTGGGGCAGGTCGAGCCCGGCCAGGACGAGGGCGCCGCCGACGACCAGGTTGAGGTAGTTGACGCTGGCCGCCGCCCAGACGGGGAAGAGTTCGCGGGCGCGGCCGCGCCGTTCGGTCTCGGGGATGTGGTCGATGCCGTGGACCTCGACCCGGCCGGCCCGCTCCTGCTGGAGCGGCGCGGCGGCGCGGGTGTCGGGGTGGGGGTGGTCCGGGAGCGTGGACGCCATTGGGGGCCCTCCGTGGGGGTGTCGTGCCCACCTGCTTGCTTATTGGTCGCACACTCAATAGCATCCGGCACATGACGTCAAGCGTTCAGCGCAAACGGGTCCGCAAATCCGCCGACGACCGGCGGGCGGAGATCGTCGAGGCAGCCGCCGCCGTCGCCCTCACCGAGGGCCTGGAGTGCATCACGCTGCGCAGGATCGCCGAGCAGCTCGACGTCAGACCCGGTCTGATCAGCCACTACTTCCCCGCCGTCGAGGACCTCGTCGCCGAGGCCTTCGGCAGCGCCGCCACCGCCGAACTGGAGACGCTGCTGCCCGCCGACCCGCACGACGGGTCGCCGCTGCACCACCTCGCACGGTTCTTCGCCCGCGCCACCGGGCCGGCCTACGACGACATGAGCCGGCTCTGGATCAACGCCCGCCACCTCAGCCGCTACCGGCCCGTCCTGCGCGACCGGGTCCTGGAGCAGCAGGCCGGCTGGCGCGGACGACTCGGCGGCGTCATCGAAGCGGGCGTCACCCAGGGTGAATTCCGCACCGATGACGTCGATGTGACGGCTCTTCAGATCCTGGTAGTGATCGACGGCCTCGCCGCCCACGCCAACACCGGCCTGCGCGACCACCCTTCCGCCGTCACCCGGCTCGCCGTGGCCACCGCCGAACGCGAACTCGGCCTGCCCGACGGCTCCCTCACCTGGAAAGACTGACCACTCCACCCCTCAACTCCCCCGCCCCGCAGCACCGTTGGAGCCGATGTGCGCACCTCCCTCGTCCTCCTGTCCGCCCGCCTGCTCGACCCGGCGACCGGCGGCCCCCTCCCGCAGACCGCCCTGGCCGTCGCCGACGGCCGGATCGCCGCCCTCGGCGACGACCGGGAGATCCGCCGGCTCGCCGACGCCGCCACCACGGTGGTCGACCTGAAGGGCGCCGTCGTCACCCCCGGGCTGGTCGACGGGCACCTGCACCCGGTCACCGGTGCCGAACTCACCCACGGCCTCGACCTCTCCGGCTGCACCGACCTCGCCGGGGTCCGCGCCGCCCTCGCCGCCGAGGTCCGCACCCTCGCCCCCGGCGCCTGGCTGCACGCCTGGGGCCTGGACCCGAACGTCTTCGGCGACCGGCCGGTGGAGTCCGCCGCGCTCGCGCCCGTCCTCGACGGCGTCCCGGCGCTGCTCCAACTCTTCGACGCCCACTCCATGCTGGCCAGCCCGCGCGCCCTGGAACTCGCCGGCGTCGACGGCCCGCGCAGCTTCGCCCAGGCCGCCGAGGTGGTCTGCGACGCGACCGGGCGCCCCACCGGCCTGCTGCTGGAGGACGCCGCCTGCGAACTGGTCGAACGCGCCGCCCCGCAGCCCACCCGGGCCGAACGCCGCGCCCGCCTGGCCGCCGCGCTCGCCGCCATGGCCGCCGCCGGCCTCACCGGCGGCCACGCGATGGACGCGAACGGCGACAGCCTCGACCTCTACACCGAACTCGACGAGGCGGGAGACCTGCCGCTGCGGCTGCGGGTCGCCCCCTGGTGCCAGCCCGGGGTGGACGCGGACGGGCTGCGCGCCCTCGTCGAGCAGCAGCACCGGGGCGGCCGGCTCTGGCGGGTCGACGGCGTCAAGCTGTTCATGGACGGCACCATCGACAACGGCACCGCCTGGCTGGAACGCCCGGACTGCCACGGCGAGTCCACCCACGCGTTCTGGCCCGACCCGGCGGAGTACACCCGCGTCATCGCGCACCTGCACCGCGCCGGCGTGCCGACCGCCACCCACGCCATCGGCGACGCCGCCGTCCGCCACGCGCTCGACGCCGTGGCCGCGGCCTCGGCGCAGGCCCCGGGGACGGCCGCCGCCGGGGCGCGAACCGTCCGGCACCGGATCGAACACATCGAGACCGTCCCGGACTCCGTCGTGCGGCGCTTCGCCGAGCTGGGCGTGACCGCCTCCATGCAGCCCACCCACTGCTGCGACTTCACCCGGGCCGACCACACCGACAACTGGTCCCGCCGCCTCGGTGAGGAGCGCGCCGACCGCGCCTGGCGCTGCCGCGACCTGTGGGACGCGGGCGCCACCGTCGTGCTCGGCTCGGACTGGCCGATCGCCCCCTACCCGCCGCTCGGCGTGCTGGCCGGCGCCCGCCACCGCCGCCCGAGCCGCGACCTGACCCAGCCGCCGCACCACCCCGGGCAGGCGCTCACCGCCCTGGAGGCGCTGCGGGCGATGACCGTCAACGCCGCGCACGCGGCCGGGGAGGAGCAGCAGGCCGGCCGGATCGCCGTCGGGCGCCGCGCCGACCTCACCGCCTTGGCCGCCGACCCGCTCACCACCCCCGCCACCGAACTGCCGGACGTCCCCGTGCTGCTCACCGTCCTGGACGGCCGCCCGACGCACCGCGCCGCGGCGCTCTGACCCACCGGGCGGAGCCCGCATCGACGCAGGTCGGGGGTTATCCCCCCGAAGAACCCGGCGGTCGGCCCCAGCGCGCCGCACCCTCGCCGCGAACGATGATCATCTCACCGAGCTTTCGGGACAAGGAAACTGAGGAGAGATCATGACCACGGCGAACAAGCGGATGATCGGCCGGCGCGGACTGATCGCGGTGACGGTGGCGGCCGCCGGCACCGCGCTGCTGGCCCCGGTGGCCTCCGCCGCCCCTGCGGCGGACGGCCAACGGGGCACGGTGGTCCGCGCGTTGGAGCGGTCCGCGCACCCGCTGCGGTCGACCGAGCCCGGCGGCAGCACCAGCGACCTGCGGGCGCTCGGCGCGATGGTCGGGGACGCCAAGGTGGTGGGCCTCGGCGAGGCCACGCACGGCTCGCACGAGTTCTTCACCATGAAGGAGCGGGTCTTCCGCTACCTGGTCCAGGAGAAGGGCTTCACCACCTTCGCCCTGGAGATGAGCTGGTCGGCGGGCCTGAAGATCGACAAGTACCTCCAGGACGGCAAGGGCGACGCCCGGCAGATCGTCAAGGACGAGCTGGGCCAATCACCTTGGGAGCGCCAGGAGTTCGTGGACCTGATCAGCTGGATGCGCGAGTACAACCGCCAGCACCCGGAGCGCCCGGTCCACTTCATGGGCGACGACGTCGGCGCCCCCAAGCTCGGCGAGGAGGTCTTCGCCCGGGTCGACGCCTACCTGCGCAAGACCGACCCCGCGGCCCTGGCGCGCGTCGACGGGCTGTACGCGGGCCTGCGCCCGCTCGACGACACCGTCGCCTACCTGATGAACCGGCCGGTGGCCGAGCGGAAGGAGAACGCCGCCAAGGCGCAGCAGGCACTGGACCTGGTCACCGCCGCCAAGGGCGCCGGCGGCGAGGAGTACGACTGGGCCGTGCAGCACGCCCGCATCATCGCCCAGACCTTCGCCTTCGCCACCTTCGAACTCACCGACAAGGCCTCGGTGAACGCCGCGGAGGTCCTCCGCGACCAGGCCATGGCCGACAACACCGCGTGGTGGCAGCGCCACACCGGCGACCGGATGCTGCTCTCGGCCCACAACGGGCACGTCGGCTACCTGGCCAGCGATCCCGAGATGTACCCCAGGACGCAGGGCGCGATCCTGCGCGACACCCTCGGCCCGGAGTACCTGAACATCGGGTTCACCTTCGACCGGGGCTCCTTCCTCACCATGGGCGCCGCCCTCGGCACCGACTGGGAGAAGAACACCGTGCCCGCGGCCACGCCCGGCATGAACGAGTACACCCTGGACCAGGTCCGCCGCCAGGACTACTACGTCGACCTGCGCACCGCCCCGCGCGTGGTCCGCGACTGGCTGGACACCGCCCGACCCGTCTACGAGGCCGGGTCCACGTTCACGAAGGACCCGCTGCCCTCCGTCGCCCTCGGGCGGGCCCACGACGTCCTCATCCACCTCCACCAGGTCCACGAGGCCGAGAAGCTCTGACCTGACTCCGGCCCCGCCTCAGGCCGGCGGGGCCGCCGTCTCGGGGAACGCCCGGTCCAGCAGCGCGCCCAGGGCGGCCCGGTCCTGGCCGGAGAGCTGTTCCAGCGCGGTCAGGCCGGACATCAGGTCGGCCCGGATCAGCCGGACGGTCTGCTCGCCCCGGTCGGTCAGGGCGATGCTCTTGACCCGGCGGTCGGCGGGGTCGGGCTCGCGGCGGACCAGGTCGCGGCCCTCCAGCCGGTCGACGATTCCGGTGACGTTGGAGGCGTCACAGGACAGCAGACCGGCGAGGGCGCGCATGGAGCGCGGCCGGGTGAGCAGGCTGAGGGTCTTGCCCTGCATCAGGGTCAGCCCGTGCCCGGCCGCGGCGGAGGCGAAGTGGCGGTAGTAGGCCGCGGCCACCCGGGCGAGCTGATCCATCAGCTCGATCGGCGTGGCCGGTGGGTCCGGGTGGGGGTTCTGGTGCACGGTGTCGAGCATAGGCACATTGCTTGACATCCTCAACCATTGAGGTTTACCGTCCAAGAATGCTTGAGGTCATAAACCATCGACGTCCTCAAGTCAGCTGGAAGGACCGCGAGACCCTCATGAACCACACCCCCGCCGCCACGCCGGAAGCCGTCCCGGAAGCCCCGGAGACCGCCCCGGAGACCGCCGCCGCCACGGTCGCCCGCCTGCGCGCCGCCTTCGACACCGGCCGGACCAAGCCGCTCGCCTGGCGCCAGGCCCAGCTGGCGGCGCTGCGCTCGCTGCTCACCGAGCAGTCCGAGGCGTTCCTCCAGGCCCTGCACGAGGACCTCGGCAAGAGCACCGCCGAGGCCTACCGCACCGAGATCGGCTTCACGCTCAACGAGCTCGACCACACCGTCGCCCACCTGGAGCAGTGGCTGCGGCCGAAGCCCGCCGCCGTACCCGAGTTCTTCCGGCCCGCCGCGGCCCGCGTGGTGCGCGACCCGCTCGGCGTGGTCCTGATCATCGCGCCCTGGAACTACCCGCTCCAGCTCGCCCTGTCCCCGCTGGTCGGCGCACTGGCCGCCGGGAACGCGGCCGTCCTCAAGCCCAGCGAGCTCGCCCCCGCGACCTCCGCCACGCTCGCCCGGCTGCTCCCGCGCTACCTCGACCCGGCGGCCGTCGCGGTCGTCGAGGGCGCCGTCCCGGAGACCACCGCGCTGCTGGAGCAGCGCTTCGACCACATCTTCTACACCGGCAACGGCGCCGTCGGCCGGATCGTCATGACGGCCGCCGCCCGGCACCTGACCCCGGTCACCCTGGAACTCGGCGGCAAGAGCCCGGTGGTGGTCGAACCCGACGTCGACCTCGCGGTCACCGCCCGGCGGATCGCCCGGGGCAAGTTCCTCAACGCCGGCCAGACCTGCGTCGCCCCCGACTACGTCCTCGCCATCGGCGAGAGCGCGCCCGCGCTGGAGGCCCACCTCGCCGACGCCGTCCGGGAGCTGTACGGCGACGACCCGGCGGCCGGCGGCGAGTACGGCCGGATCGTCAACGAGCGCCACTTCGACCGGCTCACCGCGCTGCTCGGCGACGGTCGGACCGTCACCGGCGGCACCCACGACCGCGCCGACCGCTACCTCGCCCCGACCGTCCTCGCCGACGTCTCCCCCGAGGCCCCCGTGATGCGGGCGGAGATCTTCGGCCCGATCCTGCCCATCGTCGCCGTGCCCGACCTCGACGCGGCGATCGCCTTCATCAACGAGCGCGACAAGCCGCTCGCCCTCTACGCCTTCACCGAGTCCGCGCACACCAAGCAGCGGCTGACCGAGGAGACCTCCTCCGGCGCGCTCACCTTCGGACTGCCGGTCTCCCACCTCGCCATGCCCGAGCTGCCGTTCGGCGGCGTCGGCGAGAGCGGCATGGGCCGCTACCACGGCGAGTACTCCCTCGACACCTTCAGCCACGCCAAGGCCGTCGTCGACAAGCCCCTCGCCTGACCGTTTCCCCCTCGTCCGACCGTTTCCCCCTGGTCCGACCGTTTCTCCCCGCCCCGCCACCCCGACACCGAGCGAGCACCCTCATGACCACCATCGACCACGGCGCCGCCGTCGCCGCGGAGACCGCCCGCCTCGTCGCCGCCCTCCAGGACGCCGACCCGACCACCCCGGTGCCCACCTGCCCCGGCTGGACACTGACCGACCTCACCCGCCACACCGGCAGCGTGCAACGCTGGTTCACCGTCCTGCTCCGGCAGCGGATCCAGCAGCCGCCCCGCAGCCGCGAGGTCGACCTGCGGCTGCCCGCCGGGCCGGACGGCTACCCCGCCTGGCTGGCGGAGGCCGCGGCCGAGGCCGGCGCCGCGTTCGCGGAGACCGACCTCGACGCCCCGATGTGGGCCTGGGGCGCCGACCAGCACGCCCGCTTCTGGGTACGGCGGATGCTGTTCGAGACCCTGGTGCACCGCGCCGACGCGGAACTCGCCCTCGGGCGCACCCCGGTGCTCGACCCGGAGCTGGCCGCCGACGGAGTGTCCGAATTCCTCACCAACCTGCCCTTCGCCGCCTTCTTCGCCCCGGGGATCGCCGAACTGCGCGGCGCGGACCGCACCATCCGCTTCACCCGCACCGACGGCAACGCCACCGACGGCAACGCCACCGCCGCGGGCGGCGACTGGCTGATCCGTCTGCGGCCCGACGGCTTCGGACTCGACCGCTTCGGGCTCGACGCGGACGGCCCGGGCCCGGAGGCCGACGCGACCGTCCGCGCGAGCGCCGCCGATCTGCTGCTGCTCCTGTACGGCCGGCTCGACCTGGCCTCCGCCCGCCTCGACGTGCGTGGGGACGAGGAACTGCTCGCGCACTGGTGCGCCAACTCGGCGTTCTGACCTGCCCGGACGAGGGGCGGCGGCCGGGCCGCCGCCCCTCCCCCGTACGGGTGATCGACTGTCGGTGGCCGGTGCTAGCGTGCCGTTCCGTCAACAGACGATCAAGGAAAGGCGGCATCGGATCGTGGACGTCGACGTCACGCGCCACCAGGTCGCACCCCAGCGGATCACCCAGGCCCTGGAGGGCATCGAGGACCGGGCCCTCGCCAGTTGGTACCGGATCCACTACGGCCGCCTGGCCATCAAGGAGATCCGGACGATGGGCGAGGAGCTCCTCGACCACATCGGCGCGCTCACCCTGGGGGGCCGGCCGCTCAGCGGCTACCCCGCCCGGGTCATCCTGGAGACCGCGGCCGAGTGCTCCCTCGGCGTGCTGGCCCTCGGATGCTTCCCCCGCGGCGACTTCGAGGTCCCCTTCCCGTTCATCGGCGAGACGCTGACCAGCGAAGAGACCAGCTTCGGCGACACCATCGACTTCGCCCCCACGGCCGCCACCTGGGTCGACACCTTCGCGATGTGCGTGATCAGCGGCCTGATCCAGGAGCGCCACCGCATGCTCGGCCCGCTGCTGAAGGACGACTACGGGCCCTCGGTCCGCAAGGGCCTGCCCTACTCGGACCTGGACTCGACCTCCGATCCGGCGAGCCTCGCCGAGTTGGACGCGCTCTGCTCCTACCTCTACGTCGTACCGACCGCCGTCTCACCCTGGGTCGCCCCCGGCCCCGTGCCCCTGCGCAAACCGGACGCCGAGGAGCGCACTGCGGCCGCCCGGGCGCTGGACACCGCCGGTCGGCTCACGCCGGACCAGCAGTTGCTGCGCGTCCTGCTCGACGACGACCAGAGCACCTTCGAGCGGGCCCTCGCCGCCCGCCTCGACCAGCACCGCGAGAGCAGCGCTCCGGACGCGGCCCCGCGCAGCCTGCTCCCGGTCATCCCGATCGCCCTGGCCGCACTCGCCGTCCAGGCACACGGCTGGCAGCTCGGCCTCTCCTCCGGCTACCTCCCGGCGACGCTCATACAGCCCCCGTCGCTCTGACCGCCCCACCGAAGCCGCCCGTCCGTCCGCCTGTCCGTCCACGGAGTGTTCAGTGGTTGTCCAACAGACGAAACATCCCACCTTTCGAGCGACAGTGCGCCTATCATCCCGTGGTCCCCCGTCACCCATCCGGAGTCGCCCACGCATGCCCACCTCACAGCCCGCAGACACCCCCAGGCCGCACCCGTTGCACGCCCTGCGGGCCTCCGTCTTCGCCGTCGGCGCCCTGCTCCTGCTGGCCGGAATCGGCATGGTGGTCCACCAGCCGCTGCTGATCCCGCCGGTGGCGGCCAGCGCCGCCCTGGTGCACGGCGCCCCCGGGCTTCCGATCTCCCAGCCGCGCAACGTCGTCGGCGGCCAACTGCTGTCCGCCCTGATCGGCTACGCCACCCTCGCGGTCACCGGCAGCACCGCCTGGGGAGCCGCGATAGCCGCCGGTCTCGCACTGGGCGCGATGATGCTCACCCACCTCTCCCACTCCCCGGCCGTCGCGAGCGCCGTGGTCGTGGTGCTCCAGGCCCCGCCCGCCCTGCCGTTCCTGCCGCTGCTGGTCCTCTCGACCGGCATCCTGGTGGCGATCGGCCTCCTCCCCGGCCGGATCGGCGGGCACCCCGTCCGCTACCCGGTGTCCTGGTGAGCGCGCACGCCCCCAATAAGCGCTGCGCACCCCCCTTGTGAGCCGCGACTGCCAGCCGCGCCCGTGAGCCGCGACGGCCGGGTCATCCGATCGGATGGCCCGGCCGTCCGCGTTGCCGTCGTCCTGGCCGAAGAACGCCGAGTCCAGCCCGGAACCACCGGCACCAGGGGCGCGAGCCGGTCTCAGCCGGCGGCCGGGCGGTCCAGGAAGCGCCGGAGCCCCTCCCGCACCCCGTCCGTGGGCACGGTGGCCGCGAAGCAGGCCGCCTCGACGGCGAGGCCCTCGTCGATCGGCAGGTTGATGCCGCGGGTGACGGCCCGCAGGCAGGCGGACACCGCGGTCGGCGCGTGCCGGATGATCCGGTCGACCAGGCCCCGTGCCGCGTCGAGCAGTTCGCCGGCCGGGACGACGGCGTTGACCAGTCCGATCTCGGCGGCGCGGGCGGCCGGGATCGGATCGCCGGTCAGGATCAGCTCCAGGGCACGCTTGCGTCCGACGTGTCGCGGCAGCCGCTGGGAGCCGCCGAACGGCGGCGGGAAGCCGAGCGAGATCTCCGGCTTGGCGAAGGTCGCGTGCTCGGCGGCGACGGCCAGCGGGGCGGCCTCGGTGAGCTCGCACCCTCCCCCGTAGGCGAGGCCGTTGACGGCGACGACGATCGACTTCGGGAACTCCTCGATCCGCCGGGTCAGCGCGTGGCCGCGCCGGACGACCTCGCGCAGCGCCCGCTCGGGCCCGCCCGCGATGCTCCCGGCCAGCGACGGGATGTCGGCGCCCGCGCTGAACGCCCGCTGCCCGGCGCCGGTCAGCACGACCGCTCGGACGGTGTCGTCGGCGTCGACGCGGTCGAGTTCGGCGAGCAGCGCGTCGATGGTCAGGTAGTCGAGGGCGTTGAGCTTCTGCTCCCGGTCGATGGTCAGGGTGACGACGTGCTGGTCCCGCTCGCTGCGGACGGTCATGCCGGGTGCTCCGTTTCGCCTGGGCGCGGACGCCCGCAACCCGGCGGACGCCCGCGCGGTGGCGGGCGCCCCCACGGCGCCCGCCCGGTTGCGGACGGCACCGAGGCTAGGAACAACCCTCCAGGACAATCCAGTTATTGTCCTGGATACACCCTGGACCCTCATCGCCCCACGACGGCAGGTGCCGCATGCGACCGCCCTCCTACAAGGCCATCGTCGACGAGTACGCGGCGGCCATCCGCTCCGGCGCGCTCCCGGCCGGCACCCGGCTGCCGACCCATCGGAGGCTCGCCCGCGAGCGGCGGATCGCCCTGGCCACCGCCACCCGCGTCTACACCGAACTCGCCGCCGCCGGGCTGGTGGTGGGGGAACAGGGCCGGGGGACCTTCGTCCGGACGCGCTCCGGCTACGACGGGATCGAACCCTCGCGCGCCCTCCCGGTGCCCCGGGTCGCGGACCTGTCGTTCAACCAGCCGCTGGCCCCCGGGCAGGGGGACCTGCTCCGGCAGGCCCTGCGCACACTCGCCTCCTCCGGCGACGCCGAGGCGCTGCTGCGCCAGCACCCGCCAGGCGGCCACCGGCACGACCGGGCGGTGGTGGCCCGGTACCTGCTGGGGCGCGGCGTCGACACCGCCCCGGAGAACGTGCTGCTGACCAGCGGGGCGCAGCAGGCGCTCGACTGCGTGCTGCGCACGCTCACCCGGCCCGGCGACGTCCTCGCCGTCGACGCGCTCAGCTACCCGGGGGTGAAGCTGCTCGCCGCCGCCCACGGCCTCGACCTGGCGCCCGTCCCGGTCACCGCGACGGGACCGGACCTCGACGCGCTGGAGCGGCTGTGCCGCGCCCGGCCGGTCCGCGCGGTGTACACCATGCCCACCGTCCACAACCCGCTCGGCTGGGTGCTCGACCGGGCGCAGCGCGACCGGCTGGCCGCGATCGCCACCGCCCGCGGCTGCGTGCTGATCGAGGACGGCACGTACGCCTTCCTGGAGACCTCGCCGCCCGCGCCGCTGCACGCGCTGGCGCCCGAACACACCTGCTACGTCGCCGGGTTGTCCAAGAACGTGGCCCCGGGCCTGCGGTTCGGCTTCGCCGTGCTGCCCGGGCGCCTGCTGCGGGCCGCGACCAGCAGCCTGCGCGCCGCGGCCTGGGGTGCGCCCGGGCTGGTGACGGCGCTGGCCACCGGCTGGCTCGCGGACGGCACGGTCGCCCGCCTGGAGCGGCACCGCCGCGCGGACGCCGCCGCCCGCCAGCGCATCGCCGCCACCGCCCTGGCCGGCCTGGACGTCACGGCGCACCCGGCCTCGTACCTGGTGTGGCTCGGCCTGGCGGAGCACCAGCGGCCCGACCGGGTCGCGGCCGTCCTCGCGGGCGAGGGGATCCTGGTGTCCACGGCGGACGCCTTCGCCACCGGCCCGCACCGCCCCCGGGCCGTCCGGCTGGCGCTGGCCACGCCGCCGCTGGACGCGTTGGCGGGCGTGCTGGGGCGGCTGCGCGCGGCCGTCGAGGCGATCCCGCCGTGAGGCCTCTCGCGGCGCACGGCCCGCAGGCCTGCCCGTAGCCCTGCCCGCTGTGGGACCGACCCGCCGCACGCGCAGCACCCCACCGCACCCGCAGCACCGCACGCACGCGCAGCACCACCCGCACGAGAAGTCGGCCCGCCCGACGTCCTGCTCCGACGTCCTGCTCCGACGCCCTGCTGCGGTGCCCTACTCCCCCGCGCCGCGCCGCGCGGCCCGGGAGAACCGCGCGCCCCACTCCCCGACGAGGTCGAGCAGTTCGGGCGGGCCGAGGACGCGGAAGTCCGCGCCCAGCGAGCCGAGCGCCATGGCCGGCCAGTCCAGGGAGTCGGCGGTCATCTCCAGGTGGCAGCGCCCGGCGTCGACCTCCTCGACGGTGCCCCACCGGCCGACCTGTGCGCGGACGGTCGCGGCCGGGGCGTCCACCAGCGCCGCCACCCGGTACGGGCGCGGCACGCCGTTGAGACCGGCCCGGACGAACTCGGCGGCGTCGGCGGCGGGCAGCGAACGGGGCCCGAACCGGACGCCGCCGCCCTGCGGCGCGCTCAGCCGGTCGAGCCGGAAGGTGCGCCAGTCCTGCCGGTCGAGGTCGTAGGCGACCAGGTACCAGCGGCGGTGCAGGCAGACCAGCCGGTGCGGTTCGACCTGCCGTTCGGCGTGCCGGCCGTCGGCGGCGGTGTAGGAGAAGCGCAGCCGCTCGGTGTCCCGGCAGGCCAGCGCGACCACGGTGAGCCGGTCCGGGTCGACGCCCGACCCGGCCGGGGCGCCCTCGCCGACGGGTACGGTCACCGCGCGCAGCGCCTCGACCCGGCGCCGCAGCCGGGCGGGCATCACCTGCACCACCTTGGCCAGCACCCGTACCGAGGCCTCGGCGATGCCCTCCACCGGGCTCTCCGCCGCGGCCTGGAGGCCCACGGCCAGGGCGACCGCCTCCTCGTCGTCGATCACCAGCGGGGGCAGCGCGGCGCCCGCGGCGAGCTGGTAGCCGCCGTCGACGCCGCGCTGCGCCTCCACCGGGTAGCCGAGTTCACGCAGTCGGTCGATGTCGCGGCGCAGGGTGCGGATCGAGACCCCGAGCCGGTCGGCCAGTTCCTCGCCAGGCCAATAACGGTGGGTCTGGAGCAGGGAGAGCAGTCGCAGCGTCCGGGTGCTGGTGTTCGCCATGACTCCCATCATCCCGGAATTCAGGACAGAAAGTGGCCGCTATCGCGTTTAGCGTGGACCTTGTCCGAAGGAGCAGGAACCGAACGGAAGGCCACCACCATGACCACGACCCCGAACAACAGCACCGCCACCGGCGAGCGCGCCGACCTGCTGGCGGCCCTGGCCAAGCAGCGGCACTTCCTGCGCTTCACCACCCGCGACCTCACCGACGAGCAGGCCGGCCTGCAGACCACCGTCAGCGCACTGTGCCTGGGCGGCCTGATCAAGCACGTGAGCACGGTCGAGCGGTTCTGGGTGGACTTCATCGTGGAAGGCCCGTCCGCGATGCCCGACTTCAGCAGCTTCACCGAGGCCGACTTCGCCCGCCGCGCCGACGAGTTCCGCCTGCTGCCCGGCGAGACGCTGGCCGGCGTCCTGGCCGAGTACGCCGAGGTGGCCCGCCGCACCGACGACCTGGTCGCCACCCTCCCCGACCTGGGCGCCACCCAGCCGCTGCCGAAGGCCCCCTGGTTCGAGGCCGGCGCCGAATGGTCGGCCCGCCAGGTGCTGATGCACATCGCCACCGAGAGCGCCCAGCACGCGGGCCACGCCGACATCATCCGCGAGGCCCTGGACGGCGCGAAGAGCATGGGCTGACCCCGGTCTACGGCCCGGGGCCGGCCCTCCCGCTCGGCCGGTTGCCGGGGGCGGGTCAGCCCCGGCCGACGAAGGTGAAACCGGCCCCGCCGACCGCGCCACGGAGCACGGCGTCGTCGAGCGGTTGCGCGGACGCCACGGTGACGCGGCCGGTCGGCGCGTCGGCGCTGACCTCGGTGACGCCGGGGAGGGCGGCCAGCCCGGCGCTGACCGTCTTCTCGCAGTGGCCGCAGCTCATGCCGTCGACGGTGAGGACGGTGGTGATGGACATGGCGGTGCCTCCGGTGGGGTGGGGTGGGATGGGGAAGCCCGGCCGGGCCCGCTCGGGCGCGGCCGGTGATCAACGTGCACCACGACAGCGGAAAGCGCCGCCGACGCCGAGGGACACGCCGCACGGGTGGCACCTTCGAGTGGTTCCGGGAACCGATCGGGCCGCGCGACCGACGGGCCGTCATCGACCGGCTGAACCGGTGGTCCGCTTTCGCCCGTTCCTCCCCATAACGCCCTTCCTTTCCGCGACCGAACCCCGTCCGAACCCCGTCCGAACCCGTCTGGACTCGTCCGAAACTTGTTCGAACGCCGCCTAGACTCGTCTGATCCCGACCGAACCCGCCCAGGAGCCTGTCACCGCCATGCCCACCCCGACGCCCCACACCTCCATACCCGGCGGGTCCACCGGACCCGACCCGACCACCGGAGCGAGGGCGCGCCTCGCGGCCGGGGTCGGCCGATGAAGGGGTTCACCGGATTCCGGCGCCTGAGGCTCTGGCACGGCGCGCTCGCCCTGGTGGTGGCCGGTGCCGTGACCGGCGGCCTGCTGTGGTGGCACCCGTGGGCCCCGGGCGACGGGCCGAAGCCGATGGAGTTCACCACGGCCGCCGGCGGCTCGCCCCGCTTCGGCACCGGCGAGCACCTGTACCGCTACAAGGTGCGGGCGGAGAACGGGATCGCCGAGAGCCCCGGGCAGTTCGCCGCCGAGGTCGACGCCGTCCTCGGGAACGTCCAGCACGGCTGGGCCGCCGGTGGCACCGCGTCCTTCCAGCGCATGCCCGCCGACCCGGTGGACTTCACCGTCTACCTGGCCACCCCGGAGACCACCGACCGGATCTGCGGCCAGTACGGCCTGGACACCGGCGGCACGGTGAACTGCGGCGTGGGCCACCAGGTCGTCATCAACCTCAAGCGCTGGACGGAGCTGTCGGAGTTCTACGTCGGCAAGCCCGAGCTCTACCACGCGCTCGCCGTCAACCACGAGGTCGGCCACGTCCTCGGCAACGGCCACGTCGACTGCCCGGGCGCGGGCGAGCCGGCACCGGTGATGATGCAGCAGATCAAGGGCCTGCACGGCTGCGTCCCGAACGGCTGGCCCTACTCCGACACCGGCACCCTCCTCACCGGCCCGCCCGTCCAGGCCCCCACCTCCGCCCCCTGACGGATGAACCCGGTCAAGAATATGACTTGATTGCCTTTTGGGTCGCAAAGCGGCCCGCCGTGAAGCGGCCCCACGCCGCCACCGGCGATCCTTCGCACACCCCGGAGCACGGATAATCCTGTATCGGACCAGGTCGTGGTCCTGATCGTGCTCATGGAGGAACAGCGTTGAACGGTATGCCCGCCGGAGAGAAGCTCGACTACCGGCTGCTGCTGGATGCCGCGGCGGCGGCCGCGCGGGCGACGGGCGACCAAGGGCATGTCGCCGACTACATCCCGGCCCTCGCCACGGTCGACCCGGACGCCTTCGGCATGGCGGTGGCCACCGTCGACGGCGAGCTGTACGGGATCGGGGACTGGGAGCAGCCGTTCTCCGTCCAGAGCGTCTCGAAGCTGTTCACCCTGGCGCTGGCCCTGGCCCACGGCGGGGACACGGTCTGGCGCGGGGTGGGGCGGGAGCCGTCCGGCAATCCCTTCAACTCGCTGGTGCAGCTGGAGAGCGAGCACGGCATCCCGCGCAACCCGTTCATCAACGCCGGCGCGCTCGTGGTGACCGACCGCCTGCAGACCATGACGGGCGACGCCGCCGGGGCGGTCCGCGAGTTCCTCCGCCGGGAGTCCGGCAACCCGCTGCTCGACACCGATCCGGTCGTGGCCGCGTCCGAGGCGGAACACGGCCACCGCAACGCCGCCCTGGCCCACTTCATCGCCAGCCACGGCAATCTGGAGAACCCGGTCGAGACCGTCCTCGACCACTACTACGCGCACTGCGCGGTGTCCGCCAGCTGCCGGGACCTGGTCCTGGCCGGCTCCTTCCTGGCCCGCTACGGGGTGCGCACCGACGGCACCCGGCTGATGTCGCGCAGCGAGGCCAAGCGCGTCAACGCCGTCCTGCTCACCTGCGGCACCTACGACGCGGCGGGCGAGTTCGCCTTCCGGGTCGGGCTGCCGGGCAAGAGCGGCGTGGGCGGCGGCGTCCTCGCCATACTGCCCGGGCGGGCCGCGGTCTGCGCCTGGGGCCCCCGGCTGGACCAGGCCGGCAACTCGGTGGCCGCGGTCACCGCCCTGGACGCCCTGACCACCCTCTCCGGCTGCTCGATCTTCTGACCCGTCGGCTGCCGCCCCGGCGTTCCGAGGGCTCGCCCGCCGCACCCGTCCGTCGCCTAACTTGTGGCGTTGATCGGGCTGTTGGGCACCGACCGGCCGGTCGTCCATGGCATGCTCCAGGCGGGGGCGCCGATCGTGATGACGATCGGCCGGCCATGAGGCATACGACCAAGAGGAAAGTGGGGGTCCCGTCCCATGCGAACCGCCGTAGCAAGCTTGTTGGCCCTGGCCGGCGCGGCAGGGCTGGTGCTCAGTTCGTTCCAACCCTGGTACGCCAAGAGCGATCCGAGGTCCGTACCGGTCGCCGACCTGTTCCGGGGCATGTCACCCACCCGCACCACGTCGACCGGCATGTCGATGTTCCTGCTGCTGGCCGTCGCCGCGGCGATCGCGGTGCTGGCGCTGCTGGTGCGCTCGCGCCCGGGCCTGCTCCTGGCCGCCGTGGTCGCGGTGGTCACCGGCGTGCTCTGGGTGTACCAGAAGGGGCGGGAGCTGAAGCCGATCTCGCTCGGGATCGGCAATCTGGAGAACGGCTTCTGGAACGCCTGCGGCGGCGTCCTGGTGCTCCTCCTCGCACTGGCCGTGCTGCCGCCCAAGCGTTCCTGAGCCTTCCCGCCTCCCGGCCCGGTCGCCCCCACGGCGGCCGGGCCGGAGTCGTTTCCGCTTGAGGCAGCACTCCCCATCACTCCCTAAAATTACCTTTACTTCACTCCTCGCAGTAGTTTAAGGATAGATACCACCCTATCGAGCGAGTGGAGTACGGCATGACCATCTACACCTCCGACGAGGGCGCCCGCGTCCTCGCCCGGGAGTACACCGCCCTCCTGGACCGCTGGCCCGTGCCCGCCGAACGGCTGCACGTCCCCACCCGTCAGGGTTCGACCTTCGTCCTGGCCTGCGGCCCCGAGGACGCGGCGCCCCTGGTCCTGCTGCACGGCTCCGGGGCGAACGCGGCGATGTGGGCGGACGACGTGGCCCTGTGGGCCCGGCACTTCCGCGTCTACGCCGTCGACGTGATCGGCGAGCCCGGTCTGAGCGCCCCCGTGCGCCCCGAACTGCACTCCGACGCGCACGCACTGTGGCTCGACGACGTACTGGACGCGCTGCACGTCGAGCGCGCCGCCTTCGTGGGGACGTCGTTGGGCGGGCTGCTGGCACTCGACTACGCGATCCGCCGCCCGCAGCGGGTGGACCGGCTGGCGCTGCGCTGCCCCTGCGGGATCGGCCGCCAGAAGCGGGGGGTGCTGGTCGCCGCGCTGTTCGTGCTGCCGTTCGGGGACTGGGGGCGGCGCACGATGCTGAGACTGGCCCTGGGCCCCGCCCCCACCCCCGTCCCGCCCACGGCCGAGGAACGCGCCTTCGGCGAGTACGTGCTGCTCATCCACCAGCACTTCCGGCCGCGCCGGGAGAAGCTGCCGGTCGTCACCGACGGCGACCTGGCGGGCCTGGAGATGCCGGTGCAGGTCACCATCGGTGGCCGCGACCGGCTCATCGACTCCCACGGCACCCGCCGCCGGCTCCAGCGGGCCGCCCCCCGGGTCTCGGTCACCTTCCTCCCCGAGGTCGGCCATCTGCTCAGGGACCAGACCCGGCCGGCCCTCGACTTCCTCCTCGCCGAGGAAGGCGGCCCGCCCCGGGCCTGAACGCGAGCGGCCCCGTGCTCCACCGCCCGTCGGGGCGGGGAGCACGGGGCCGTCGTACCGGGCCCGGTTCGCACCGGGACCGGCGCGAACCGGGTCAGGACCGCGCGGCGGACTTCACGGAGCGCGGATGACGGGCGGCGGCAGCGCCGGCAGGACGGCGGCGGCCACCACCGACGGCGCCCCGGGCGGAGCGGCGGGGACGCTCGACGACCGGGTCGGGGATCGTCACGGGGATGCCGGTCGGGACGCGGGCGCCGGTGAGCCGGGCGAGTTCGTCGTCGTCGGAGTGGACGCGGGTGGCCGTGGGGGCGATCCCGGCGGTGGCCGCCAGCCGGGCCATCTGGCGGCGCTGGCTGGGCAGGACGAGGGTGACGACGGTGCCGGACTCGCCGGCCCGGGCGGTGCGGCCGCCCCGGTGGAGGTAGTCCTTGTGGTCGACCGGCGGGTCCAGGTTGACGACCAGGTCGAGGCCGTCCACGTGGATCCCCCGCGCGGCGACGTTGGTGGCGATCAGCGCGGTGACCTGGCCGGTGCGGAACTGCTCCAGGGTCCGGGTGCGCTGGGGCTGGGACTTGCCGCCGTGCAGGGCCGCGGCCTTCACCCCGTTGGCGAGCAGGTCCTCGACCAGCGCGTCGGCCCGGTCCCGGGTGTCGGTGAACATGATCACCCCGCCGTCCCGGGCCGCGATGCGGACGATCAGGGTGTTCTTGTCGTGGTTCTGCACATGCAGCACGTGGTGCTCCATGGTGGTCACCGCTCCGGCCGACGGATCCACCGAGTGGGTGACCGGGTCCTTGAGGAAGCGGCGCACCAGGCGGTCGACGTTGCGGTCCAGGGTCGCGGAGAAGAGCAGCGTCTGGCAGCCTTCGGCGACCTGTTCGAGGAGCTCGGTGACCTGCGGCAGGAAGCCGAGGTCGGCCATCTGGTCGGCCTCGTCCAGGACTGCGATGTCGACGTCGTCCAGTCGGCAGTGGCCGCGCTCGATCAGGTCCTTCAGCCGGCCCGGGGTGGCGACGACGACCTCGGCGCCCCGGTGCAGCACCTGGGACTGGCGGCCGATCGACATCCCGCCCACCACGGTCGCCATCCGCAGCCGCACCGAGTGCGCGTACGGGGTGAGCGCCTCGGTGACCTGCTGCGCGAGTTCCCGGGTGGGGACCAGCACCAGGGCCAGCGGGCTGCCCGGCTCGGTCTTGCGGCCGGCGGCACGGGCGGCGGTGCGGGCCAGCACGGCCAGACCGAAGGCGATGGTCTTGCCGGAGCCCGTGCGGCCCCGGCCGAGCACGTCGCGGCCGGCCAGCGAGTTCGGCAGCGTGGTGGCCTGGATGGGGAACGGCGAGGTGACGCCCTGGCGGGTCAGCGTCTTCAACAGGGCCGCGGGCATGTCCAGTTCGTCGAACGACTCGACGGCGGGCAGGGCGGGGGTGGTGCTGGCCGGGAGTTCGAACTCCTGCTGGGAGGAGCGGCCCTGGGCCCGGTTCGGGCCTCCGGTCCGGCGGTGCGGGCTGCGGTGCGACGGGCGGTTCGAGCGGTTCATACGGAACCTTCCTCAGGACGGCACGTCGCGAGGTCGGCTCCGCTGCGCGGGCGCGCGGAGATCACAAGAAACGGGCCAAAGATGTGCCGGGCGGGGCGCGGACGATGCGGCCGGGCGAGGCATGGACGGTGCAGCCACCGGTGGGCGGGCGCCGGTGCGCGGTCGGCGCAACACGGCCCGCGCGGGACGGCGGACGACGGCCGAAGGCGGATCCACAGGGCCCGGTACGGCCGGGGCGGCCTGGCGGCCAGGACGGCCGGAGGCGATGGGGGGTGGAACGGCCGAGGGGCCCGCACCGGGCGTAGTGCACGGTGCGGGCCCCTCGCTACCAGGCGAGTGCCGTGGCAGAGAACTACAGCGGGCGAATGTTCTCGGCCTGCGGGCCCTTCTGGCCCTGCGTGACGTCGAACTCGACCTTCTGGCCCTCGAGCAGCTCACGGAAGCCCTGGGCGTTGATGTTCGAGTAGTGGGCGAAGACGTCAGCGCCGCCGTCCTCCTGCTCGATGAAGCCGAAGCCCTTTTCCGCGTTGAACCACTTCACGGTACCAGTAGCCATAAAAAAATCTCCTTCGAGAGACGTACGAAGTCCGCACCGTGCGGACGTCGAGTCGCCGCGATGAGCACCCGCCGGGGAAAGAGCCGGAAAACAAAAAATGCGCCTGCAATACATCAGCAGGCGCACACAAAGTTCATGGGAACCACTACTGCAACTAAATCGACTGTAGCAGGCCCTGGCTCGTCGCGGTGGATGTTCCGCAGCCGGTCTTTCCGACCCCTCCCCCACGGGGGCGGCTCACCCGCCGACGGGATCGGCAACGGGTGGCGCCGCCAGGGCAGTTGGGAGGTCGGCGGCGGGGCCCGGTCGGGCGGGTAAATTTTTCGGGCCGGGCGGGTCCGCCGAGCCGGGGCCGGCTGGTCCTGCCCTGTCACCCGGCGGGGTTCCGGCCCTCCGGAAGGGTCCGCTCCCCGGTTTTTCGGAGCATACTGATCGGGATGACGAAATCACCGGCAGTCCGGCGCCACCTGCCCACCAGTCCCTTCAAAGCCCCGGCCGAGGTGCCCCGCAAGCGGTTCGCCGCGGGCGACCGGGTCACCCACGACAAGCACGGCCTCGGCCGGGTCGTCGACGTCGAGGACGGCAGCGACATCGCGGTCCTCGTCGACTTCGGCTCCCGCCAGGAGCGACTCACCCCTCCGTACGCCGAGATGTGGAAGCTCTGACCCGGGGCTCTCTCCCGGGACACCAGGGCCCGGGCCCCGGAAAGATCCACGAGACCTTCCCCAGGACGCCGGACCGTGCGTAGGCCGTAGGACAGGCCGCGCGCACGGTCACGCGCCCGGCCTGCACCGAACCGTGCACGACGCCACCGAAGCCGGCGGCGGCGCAATAGTCTGGGTGCATGTCGAACTCTGATGAGCTCCTCGTTGACATCGCCGCCATGGTGGAGTCCGAGCACAGCAACCAGATGTCCTTGACCGTGGTGGTCCCCGGAGCGGTCATCACCGGCCGGCTCGCACCGATGGCCCTCTGGTTCGAGCGGGTGTCGGAAGTCCTGCACACCTCACAGCACTTGAAGCCGTTCGCCGCCCTCTTCTCCCCGCCCTCCGCCAGCGTGCCCGCACGGCCGACGCACCTGCACCTGCACCGGGCGCGGATCCTCCAGGGCGACTTCGGACTGCCCCACACCGGCGGCATGTACCGGATCGCCATCGAGGACGTGAGCAGTTGGACGGTGGGTGACCTCAGCTACTCCGACGCCTGACCTCCGAGCCTGACCTCCGGGCGGGGCCCAGGCGCGCCCCAAACACCCCCCCGGCGCGGCGCCGCCCCCTGGGGAGGCGCGCCGGGGGCGCGCCCCACCC
>NZ_JBHWIO010000061.1:0-2865 GCF_042732075.1 Kitasatospora sp. NPDC059812 | reverse complement strand
CAAGTGCCAGCCCCCCCCCCGCGCCGCCCCGCGCGCCCGGCCTCCCGCCCCCCCCCCCCCCCCCGGCGCCCCCGTCGGCGCACGTGAAGGCGCGGCCGGTGCCCGGCCGGCCCGCGCCCGTCAGCGGCCGGTGAGCGAGCGGAGCTCGGCGGCGTAGAGCTGGGCGGGGTCGAATCCCATGCCGGTGAAGTGGCCGGCGAGTTCGAGGGAGAGCACGCCGTGCAGCCTGGTCCAGACGGCGAGGGCGAGGTGGAGGACCGCCGGCGGGGCCGGGTGCTCCCCGGCCCAGGCCCGGTGTTCGGCGAGGTGGGCGTCGAACGGGGACGGCGACACGGCCGGTGACTGCTCCGCCGGTGACAGCTCGGCGGTGCAGGCGTCGAGCAGGACGGCCATGATCTCGACGGAGATCCGGGTGGTGTCCTCAGGCGCCCGGTAGCCGGGCACGGGGGTGCCGTAGACGAGCAGGTACCGCTGGGGGTCGTCCAGGGCCCACCGGCGCAGGGCCTGCGCCAGTCCGGCCAGGTCGGCACCCGCGGCGGCCCGGGCCTGGAAGGCGTCGGCGAGGCTCCGGTAGGCGTCCCGGACGAGTTCGGTGATCAGCTCGTCGCGACTGGCGAAGTACCGGTAGAGGGCCGGGCCGCTCATGCCCATCCGCTTGGCGATGGCGTTGAGGGACAGCGCGGAGGCCCCGGCGGTGGCGATCTGCTCCCAGGCGCGCTCCTTGATCTCCTCCTGCACCTGGGCGCGGTAGCGCTCCCGGGGAGTCCTCACATCCGACGCGCCCATGGCCGCCTCCAGACCTCACGACGATGACATCACCATCTCGTTAGAGGCTATCACTCTCCCTCTTGACTCTCACCGACGCCTGCCGTTATAACTTCTAACGAAGGCAATAACGTCTATCGAGAAGGAGGGCGTCATGGACACCGAACGCCTCGTCCAGGTCGTACTGCCGGGCATCGTGGCGCCGGAGGGCCTGGAGATCCGGCACGGAGCCGTGCCGCAGGCCGGCCGGGGGCAGGTCCTGATCGCCATGGAGGCGAGCGGCGTCTCGTTCGCCGAGCAGCAGATGCGCCGCGGCCGGTACTACGACCAGCCGCCGTTCCCGTTCGTCCCCGGCTACGACCTGGTCGGCCGGGTGCTGGCCACCGGCGAGGGCGTCGACCCGGGGCTGGCCGGGCAGCGGGTGGCCACGCTGATGAAGGTCGGCGGGTGGGCCAGCCACGTGGCGGTCGACGCCGCCGACGCCGTACCCGTCCCGGACGGCCTCACCGCGGCCGAGGCGGAGACCGTGGTGGTCAACGGCATCACGGCCTGGCAGCTGCTGCACCGCCGGGCACGGGTGCGCGCCGGGCAGCGGATCCTGGTGCACGGCGCCTCCGGCGGGGTGGGCTCCGTCCTGGTCCAGCTGGCACGCGCGGCCGGCGTGCAGGTGATCGGCACGGCGTCCGCGCGGCACCACGACGCCCTGCGGGAGCTCGGCGTGACCCCGGTCGACTACCGCACGGAGGACGTGGCGGCCCGGGTCCGGGAGCTGGCGCCCGGCGGGGTGGACGCCGTGTTCGACCACGTCGGCGGGCGCAGCGTGATCGACTCCTGGCACCTGCTCGCCCCCGGCGGCACGCTCGTCGCCTACGGCAGCGCCTCCACCCGCGACGACACCGGCTCCAAGCAGTGGCCGGTGCTGAAGATCCTCGCCCGCACCTGGCTCTGGAACACCCTGCCCAACGGCCGCCGCGCCCACTTCTACAACATCTGGGCCGGCCGCGCCCTCGGCCGGGACCGTTTCCGCGCCCGCCTCCGGTCCGACCTCGCCCAGGTGTTCGCCGCCGTCGCCCGTGGCGACGTCACCGCCCGGATCGCCGCCCGGCTCCCGCTCGCCCGGGCGGCCGAGGCCCTGCGGCTGGCGGAGTCCGGGACCGTCAGCGGCAAGATCGTCCTGATTCCCTGACCTGCGGGGCGCGAGGGCGCGGGGCACGGCAATGGCCTGGCAATGACCCGGCAATGGTTCAGACCATTGACGGCCCGGACGGGGGCTTCTACGGTGTCAGCACCGACCTGACGCAGGCATGCCACGATCTTCGGCCGCGCCCCCACGCGCGCGCCCTACGTCGGGCGCACACTCCATCCACCCCCACGGAGGAGCACCATGCGCAAACGTCATCTCACCGTCGCGGCCGCAGCCGCGATCGCGCTCCCGCTCGTGCTGGCCCTGCCCGCCCAGTCGCACGGCTACATCAACCTGCCGCCCAGCCGGTCCGCGCTCTGCGGAGCGGGCGGGGTGCCCTGGGACTGCGGCGACATCCAGTGGGAACCGCAGAGCGTCGAGGGCCCGAAGGGCTTCCCCGGCCGGGGCCCGGCCGACGGCACCATCTGCGCCGGCGGGGACGCCCGTTGGGCCCCGCTGGACGACCCGCGCAACGGCACCTGGCCGACCACCCGGGTGACGGCGGGCCAGCAGCTCACCTTCACCTGGTACATCGAGGCCCGGCACTCCACCACGAACTTCAGGTACTACCTCACCAAGCCCGGTTACGACGCGAGCCAGCCGATCACCCGGGCCAGCCTGGACCTCACCCCCTTCCTGACCGTCCCCTACAACGGCCGCCAGCCCGCCGCCACCACCACCCACACCGCGACCCTCCCCAGCGGTCGCACCGGCCACCAGGTGGTGGTGGCGGTCTGGGACGTCGCCGACACCGGAAACGCCTTCTACTCCTGCACCGACGTCCAGTTCTGACGGTCCTGACCGCTGCACCGTGCTGACGGGCGCCGGGGGCGGGGGGGGGCGCCCCGGCGCGCCCCGCGCCGGCGGGCGCCGCCCGGCGCGCCGCGCCAGCCCCGGCGCGGGGGGGTGAGAGGGGC
>NZ_JBHWIO010000060.1:39273-55231 GCF_042732075.1 Kitasatospora sp. NPDC059812 | reverse complement strand
TTTTTTTTCCCCCGGGGGGGGGCGGCCCCGCCGCCGGGGGGGCCCCCCCCCCCGCCAGCCAGCACCGCCGGGAAGCGCCAGCTGAAGCGGGCCCCGGCCCGGGTGCAGTGGGATCCCGAACGCGATCTGCACCTTCAGCCGCTCCCCCACCGCTCCCTTCAACTCGGCCTCGCCGGCGAGGCCGCCGAGCGCTACGCGGAGCAGTGGATCGTCTCGATCGACGACGTCACCGCACTCGCGCACACGATCCAGGCTCAGGTGAGGGACGGTGCTCTGGAGGCCGCCCGGCAGCTCCTTCCCGCCGAGCGCCCCTATCCGGTGACTCCTCCCCGGCGTAAACGCCGGGGCTTCTCGTTAACCCTGGCGGGCGTCGCGACGGACCAGCCCGGCCCGTAGAACGTTGATGGCTCCTACCGTGTCGGCGTGCGCGCGGTGGCCGCAGGCGACACAGTGGAACTTCTCCTGAGTGGGCCGGTTCTCCTTCGCGGTGTGCCCGCATTCAGGGCACTCGCGGGAGGTGTTGCGGGGGTCCACGGCGATGACTTCCCGTCCGGCACTTTCAGCCTTGGCGTGCAGGATCGTCAGGAACACCCCCCAGCCGGCATCCGAGATCGAGCGGTTGAGTCCGGCCTTGGCCGCGGCACCGTTGGGCAGGAAGACGCCCGGTTGGTCGGGGTCGGGCTTCGGCGCGGGGGCCGCGAGCATGTTGCGGATCTTCAGGTCCTCGTGCGCGATGAAGTCGTGCTCACGGACCAGCCCGAGGGCGGCCTTGTGGGCGTGGTCGAGCCGTTGACGGCGCACCTTGCGGTGCAGGTCCTCGATCTTCCGGATGGTCTTTCCCCGCCGGTTGCTGCGTCGCTTGCACCGGGACAGGGCCTGCTGTGCGGCTTCGAGCTTCGCGGCGGCGGCACGGGCGTGACGCGGGTTGGGAACGAACTCGCCGCCGGAGTCGGCGAGGAAGTTGGCTATCCCGAGGTCGATGCCGACCACGCTGCCGGTCGGGGGCAGCGGCTCGCAGTCGCCCTGCTCGGCGGTCAGGATCACGTACCAGCGGTTGCCCTCACGCTTGACCGAGACGGTCTTGACCCTGCCGGCCACCGGGCGGTGCTGGTTGACCTTGACGTGTCCGACGCCTTGCAGACGGACGCGGGTCACGGGGTCGTGCGGGGTGGAGTCCCAGCGGCAGCCATCCCCGTCCTTGGGAAACTCCACCGTGTCGAACCGGTTCACTCCACGGAACCGGGGGTATCCCGGCGTCTGGCCGGCCTTCACGCGTCGGAAGAACGCGGCGAACGCCTTGTCCAGACGGCGAAGCGTGGCCTGCTGGCTGGAGAACGACCAGCGTCCCTGGCGCTGCGGGTCGAACGCCCGTATGTCCTTGAGCTGTGCGGACTGCTGCCCGTACTTGATCGAGGTCTTGGAGACGTGCCGGTACGCGTCGCGGCGCTCCTGAAGCGCTCCGTTGTAGAGCGAGCAGTGATCGCGCAGCATCTCGCCGAGCGCTTGTGCCTGGCCCACGGTGGGCCGCATGAGGAACTTGTACGCACGGATCATCCGACCCACCCCCTTCCGATGCTGACGGTTGGTCATCCTACCCTTGGCCCATGTCACCACGCTGGGAACCCGACCCCGATATACGGCGGGGAAACCACGTTGTCCACAACCTGCACGCACACTTGGTATTCGTCACCAAGTATCGGCGGGACATCTTCACCGACGAGATGCCGACGCGGTGCAACGCGATCATGCGCGACGTGTGCGAGAGCTTCGACGCGGAGCTACGCGAGTTCAACGGCGAGAGCGATCACGTCCACCTGCTGGTGCACTACCCGCCGAAGGTCTCCGTCTCAAAGCCGGTCAACAGTCTCAAGGACGTCAGCTCCCGCTACCCGCGCGCCGAGTACACCGGGCGCATCAACCGCATCGGCATGGGGTCCGTGTTCTGGGCCCCCTCGTACTTCGCCGGGTCCTGCGGCGGCGCACCGCTGAGCATCGTCAAGGACTACATCGAGAACCAGAAGCGGCCCACCTGACCGTCACCACGCAAACGCAGGGACCTACGGCGCTCCGCGCCTCCGTGCCAGGGATCGCATTCCCTCCCGGCCTGAAGACCGGGATTCCCCGCGAAGATCAGGTGATGGACGACGCGCTGCTGAACCACCTGCGCGGCTGAGCCGGTCCCGAGCGCTCGGGGCCGCGGGCTGCTCGTTCCGTCGCCGTCCGCCAGGGCAGCTCGCGACGGTCCGAGGCGTGGTGCACCGTCAGGTGACACCGGGGCCGGGGTGGCGTTGCCCGTTCCGTCGTCGTCGCAACCGGCGTGCACACTCCGGCGACCGCGCCACGGGATCTCCGGCGGCCGCCTCACCCCGTCGGGAACGCACGAGCCGCCGGTGATCAGCCGTCGGCGGCGAGGCGGTTCAGCCACTCCCCCAGCAGATGCTGCTCGGCGCTGCTGAGCTTCGTCTGTTCGGGCAGCGCGGCGCGCAGGGCGCGGGCGGCGCCGGCCGGGCCCGGCTCCTTCACGGCCGGCTGCCGGTTGGTGACGGCGGCGACCATGCACTCCCGAAGGGTGGTCAACAGGGCCGGGTCGCGCCGGTCCTGGGGCAGGGACAGCCAGGTGAGCACGGCGCCGCGCGCCGTGGCGTGGATGATCTGGGCCGCGAGTTCCTCGTCGACGCGGAGCCAGCCGCCGGCGGCGAGGCGCCGGATGCGGCCCATCAGGATCTCCATGCCGGCCTTGAAGGCGGCGGAGGTGGTCCCGGCGGGTTCGGTGTACATCAGGGTGTACAGCGCGGGGTTGGCCAGGCCGAACTCGACCGCGACGTCCCAGCCGGCTCTCAGGTCCTCGATCGGGTCCCGGGGGTCGGGGTCGACGTGCTTGGTGGCGAGGAACGCGGCGAAGCCGTGCTCGGCCACGGCGTCGAGCAGCCCGTCCTTGTCGCCGAACAGCCGGTAGATGGCCGGCGGCTGCAGGCCCGCCGCATCGGCGACGGCGCGGGTGGTGACCGCGTCGCGGCCTCCGCGCTTCAGCAGGCCGATGGCGGCCTCGATGACCCGCTGCCTGGTCTGCTCCCGGCCCGGGGACACGGAGTCGGACCTGACGGCCGTGGCGGACTCGATGGCGGACGCGGTGCCGGTGGCGCCGTCCCGGCCGCGTGAAGGCGATGGCATGAATCAACGATACCGCACCGCTGGTTCCATCGTTATTATCGGTGATACCTTAAAAGTGTTTCCACTGGAACCACCTCGTCGCGACACGGGAGCACATCATGATCATCGTGACCGGAGCCACCGGACAGCTGGGGCGTCAGATCGTCGAGAGGCTGCTGACGCGCGTACCGGCGGCCCGCATCGGCGTCAGCGTCCGCGACCCGCAGAAGGCGCAGAACCTCGCCGACCAAGGGGTACGGGTACGCCAGGGCAGCTTCACCGACGCCGCCGGCCTCGCGCACACCTTCGAGGGCGCCTCGCAGGTGCTCGTCGTCTCCGTCGACAAGATGGGCGAGGAGTGCGTCAGGCAGCACCGCACCGCGATCGAAGCGGCCGTCACGGCGGGCGCCCGTCGCATCCTCTACACCAGCCAGATGGGGGCCGGCGCGACGTCGCGCTTCCAGGCCTGCCGCGACCACGCCGCCACCGAAGAGGCCCTGCGCACCTGCGGCGTGCCGTTCACCTCGCTGCGCAACGGCTTCCACGCCACCAGCGCGGCACACTTCCTCGGCAACGCGGCACGCTCCGGCCGGCTCGCGCTCCCCGCGGACGGGCCGGTCGCCTGGACCGCGCACGCCGACCTCGCGGACGCGGCCGCCGCCATCCTCGCCGACGAGGGCCGCTTCGACGGCCCCACGCCGCCGCTCACGGGCCGACAGGCACTCACCTTCGACGACGTCGCCGCCCTCGCCACCGAGCTCACCGGCCGCACCGTCACGCGGACCATCGCCCCCGACGACCAGTTCCGCACGCAGCTGACCGGCCAAGGCGTCCCCGCGGAAACCGCCGACCAGCTGCTCGGCATCTTCGCCGCCAGCCGCGCCGGCGAGTTCGCCACCACCGACCCCACCCTGGCCGCCCTGCTCGGCCGCGAGCCCGTCACCCTGCGCACGGTGCTGCGCGAACAGCTGTCCGAAAGCTGATCCACAGCGAGCGGCCGGGTGCCGGATGCCGATGCCCGGTCCCGGGCCGCTCGGCGCACTCGACTGGACCAGCCCCAGGAGCACGCCGACGGAGAACGACGGCGTGCTCCCGTGACTGAGATGCTGCCACGCCCGCTGGTGGCCGGGCCCACGACTCCGTGGTGCCTCGCCAACGGGCCGGACGGCCCCGGACGGTGTCCGTGCGGTGTGCTGGCGGACGAGCGTCCTGCTGACCCTGCCGCCCACGGCCGTCAGGCCCGCGGCGCCAGCCCCGCCACCAGGTCTCCCGCCGTCAGCCGCTCCAGTTCCTCGGCCGCGGCGTCCACCGGCCCCGGGTAGAGCCGGTACAGCGCCCCGGACAGCTTCTCCGGCGCCGGCACGTCCCCGTCCACCAGCGCGACGAACGCCCGCCGCCCGTCCGGAAGTGCGGCCGAACCGGCGCCGTCCTCGTCCCACAGCGCCCGCAGCCGCGCCGCGAACGCCCCGACGCCCTCACCGTCTCGACGCTGCCACCGCCGCACGGCGCCGCCATCGCGACGGCGCACGTGCACCTCGTCGCTGCCCGCCGCCGCCCGGGCGCAGGCGACGTCCCACAGGGTGGCCCGGTTCTCCGGGCCGAAGTGGGCGAGCACGTCCCGGCTGAGCGCGCCGACCTCGGCCTGGTGCCGGTAGACGCTGTGGTAGCCGCCGTCGGCGCCGGTGTTGAGGTCGGTCCAGGTGTACCGTCGCTCCGCCAGGTCGACGATCATCGGCACGGACACCTTGGCCTCCCCGACCAGGTCCAGCCGCTGGCGGACCGTCCTCGGGTGGTAGTGCGTGCCGCCGGACGGCGTCGCGCCGAGGTCCATGAAGCCGGCGAAGGCCTCGGTCAGCTCCTCGAAGGCGACGTCGTTGTAACTGAAAACGATCACCACGGCGTACCGGGAGCCGCCCGCCGCGAGCCGGGCGAAGTCCAGGTCGACGAACTCCGTCGCGCCGTTCGGCGGCGGCGCGGACACGTAGTCGCCCGAGTGCACGGCGGCCCGGTCGCCGTGCACCAGGTTGGTGTAGTCGCACAGCCCGCTGAACCGCCACTGCTCGTCGTACAGCGCGACCGAGAGATCGAGGTCCACCCGCAGGTGCTCCGGCTGCATCCAGTGCACGAACAGCCGCAGCCGGTCGCCCTGCGGCAGCCGCAGCCGGCTGCCGCGCGGCACGCAGACCAGGGTCTTGGCGGCAGCCCGCTCGGCGAACGGCGCGACCAGGTCGACCAGCCCCTCGTCCAGCAGCGCCAGGTCATAACGTTCTCCGCCGCTGCGCCGCAGCAGCTCCGCCTCGATCAACCCGCAGACCGGGGCGCCGAGTTCGGCGGGCACCACGGTGCCGTGGTCCTCCCGGGAGTGCGCGAGCGAGACCGTGCCCCGGGGGAAGTACAGCCGCCGCTCACCCGCGCTGCGGGCCCCACGCAGCCGCCCGTACGCGCCGAGCAGCGGCCCGGGGGCGACCCGTTCGAGCGCGGCCCCGACCGTCTCCAGCAGCTCCGGCGGCAGCGCGGCACCGGGCGCGACGGTGGCGTGCACCCGCAGCACGTGGTGCAGCCGGCGGACCAGCTCGCCGGGCCGTCCGGCCAGGACCCGCACCGCGCCGACGGCGTCCCCGGCCGCCAGAAGGCTCTCGACCCGCCCGGCAAAGCCGGTGAAGGCGAGCCTGACGCGCTCCCGGCCCGGCTCCCCGCCGGTGACCACCCGCAGCGGCGCGGGCGGCTCGGCGAACTCCCGGCCCACCTCGTGGGTGCGCAGGTCCGTCTCCCGCAGCAGCACGAACGCGGCCGTCACCCCAGGAAAGCGCCGCCGGTGCTCGTACGGGTGCAGCAGTTCGCCCGCGCGCAACCAGGCCGACCGGTGCCGGCGCAGGTCCTCGGCGAGGGCGACGGCGGAGAGGCCTTCCAGGATCTCCAGCAGCCCCTTGCGCAGCGGCCGTGGGAGATTGCGCAGCCGCAGGCGCCGCGCGGTGCCGGGCAGCAGGTCGGGTACGGCGCCGGACCGGGCCCAGAGCAACCGCAGCACATCGGTGGCGGTGTCGATCCGCTCGGCCAGGACGGGCAGGGCGGCCGCGCCTTCGCGCTCCAGCAGAGCGGCGAGCACGGTGGCCTTGGTCTCGCGCAGCGGGATCCGCTCGGGCAGGCGCTGCGCCAGGTCCGCCGGCGCATGGGCGAGCAGCGCGGCGAGGTCGTCCCGGTCCTGCGGGGAGAGCGGGGTGCGACGGGCCAGCAGCCGGTCGAATTCGCCCATCGCAGCGGTGACTTGGTCGGCGCTGATCAGCCGCAGCGGGCGCAGGGCCTGCTGCCCGCCGAACTCCTCGGCCGCCTTGCGCCCGGCCGGGTTGTCCTCGCCGAGGTAGGTGCCGGCGTCCAGCGGGGTGCCGCAGAGCGGGCACCGGGTGCCCCGGCCCGCGGCGAGCAGGCCGTCGTGGCAGGGCGCGCAGAGCAGGTGCGCGCAGGGCGCGAGCGCGCCGATGCCGGCCTCGGCACCGCGCCGACCGCAGTGCGCGCACGGCTGGCGGGGCTGGTTGAGCAGGAACGCCCTGATCTGCCGGGTGTAGAGGACGTGCGCGTGGTCGGGCACGGCGTCCGGGAAGCGGCGAAACAACGGGAGGTGCTCGCGGTCCGCGCCGAGCAGATGGTCGATCCTGGCGAGCAGCCCGTCGCCCAGCTCGGCGAGCCGGACCGGCGCCAACCGGGCCAGGGTGTTGCGCAGTCCGGTGGTCAGCACGTAGCCGCGCCGGACCAAGTCGGCGTCGAGGGCCACCAGCCCCTGGGTGCTCCATGGGTCGGCGGAGGGCAGCAATTCACCGGGGGCCGCACAGACGGCGCCGCGCCGGCGGAGCAGGAAAGAACCGAGATCGAGATCGATGGCGACATCGAAGGGAGCCGTGATGGCTCGGGGCATGCGGAGAGATCCCCCCACGGAGGCGGAAAGAAGAAGGGGGCGGAGAGGGGACGCGCTACAGGTGTCGAGGAGGAGTGGAGAAGGAAGCACGTCGCGGAGCCGCCGACGTGTTCACCGTAGCCGGGCTCTCCCCCGCTGCCCACCGATTATTTTCAGCCGCTCCGGAGCAGGAAGTCGGACCAGTCGTGGGCGGCGTCCGCCAGGTCGCCGGACTCCACCCAGTCCTGCACCGGGTCCGTCACGCGGCGGAGCTTCTGCTGGGCCTGCGGGTCGCGGAGCACCGGCAGGCTGACGGAGCGGATCGGCTCGTCCTGCGCGACATTGGCGGCAACCAGGGTCGCGGCGCCTACGGCGGCAGGGCCAGGAACAGCGCGAGGCGGGAGCTTCGCATGATCGGTTCCTTCAGTGGGTTGACGGGCCGACACCCAGCGTAGGGACCGATCGGCGGCTCCCCCGGCCACAAGGCGCGCACCTGGCCGCGGCGGGAACGCACAAGGAACAGCGCGCCCCGCGCAGAATCGCTCCGACGGCCCTCGGGCACCGTCCGGGACCACCTCCCTGACGGCGGCCCGGACGGACGGCCGGCCGGGCACCCCGCTCCCGAGGGAGGGCTGCGGGTGTGCCGGCCTACCGAAGTCACCCGGTCAGGAGACGCGCGTCAGCTGCCAGGCGTTGTTGTTGAAGCTCGGGTTCGACCAGGCGACGCAGCTGCTGGTGTAGTACGAGCCGGTCTGGACCCAGCCCGCCGGCGGGTAGGTGGTGGAGCAGGCCTGGACCACGGTGCCGACGGGCAGCCCGGTGAGCTGCTTTATCTGCTTGATGTTCGGGCTGAAGCTCTGCGTGCCGCAACTGCTGCTGTAGCCCCAGCTCACGTCGACGAAGCCGGCCGGGGTCAGAACGCTTCCGCACGAGGTCGTGACGTCGCCCGGGGCGGCCTGCGCGGGCGCGGCGGCCAGGGCGAACATCGCCGCGGCGCCGGCGATGGTCATACAGGTACGAAGACGGATCATGGGTGAGGGCTCCTTCTGATCGCGGGTGGGTGGCCGGTCAGGCCGTGGAGCCATTCCTACGGTTTGATCACCGGCTTCGGATAGCAACTTTCAGGCCTAATGGCCCCGGGCAGGACGGCGGCCGGGTACCGGAACGGCGGCGAGGCGCCCGCCTCTTCGGACCTGCGCCGACCTGTGCGGAATGAGTAGCCGTACTCATGCGGTGGTCAGGCCGCATCGGTGAGGCTCGATCCGTCCCCACCACAGGCCTCTTCCGTCCGGAGTGACCCGTCATGCCTGCACCACACGTACCCCCCGCCCGTCGACTCCTGCCCGCTCGGCTGATGCTGGCCGGGGCGTGGCTCTGGGGCGCCGCGCCCTGCTACGTACTGGCCCTGCGCCCCTCCCCGGGCAGCCCGCTGCCGCCCCGGGACCAGTGGGGCGCCGCCGAGGAGGAGACATCCCAGCTCAACGGCCTCGTCGAGGGGTTCACCGGCTTCCTGATCCTCATCGCGGCCGCGGTGGCGGTCTGGTCGTGGGTCTGTGCGGCACGCCACCTGCGGCGGGGGTCGAAGTACGCGCCGGTGCTCGTCCTCGCCACCGCACTGGGCAGCGCCCTCCTGGCCGTCGCCGGCACGAGGCGGATCTTCCACGGCCTGCTCGGCGCGCCGGCTCTCGGCGTCCTCGTCCCCCTCCTGGCCCTGAGCGTGACCGCCCTGCCGGTCACGCGCACGGCCTGGTCGCGGCGCCTCCCCGCCGCGGGCTGAGGCACCACCTCGACCGCCGGGTCCTCGGGCTCACGGCGCGGGGAGAGTCCTTCCGAGGGGGCGTCGGGATTTCTCCTGCGGTATGCGAACTTGTGCGGTCGTATCCGAACTTGATGCGATTTCCAGCCCTTCATCTGTCACACACACCAGTGAATGCGCCCCGAAACCAGGACGTGGACGACCGGTTGTCGCTCTTCTGGGGGTCCTGTCCGGATCGGGCAGATGTCCGCCGACCATGAGAGTGGGGATCAGGTGGGGACGAGAAGGAGAAGGAAGGGCGTCGCGCGGGCCGCGGTGCTCGCCGCCGCGCTGTGCGGGGGCGGGGCGCTGACGGCGCCGGCGGCGTTCTCGCAGACGGAGGACGGGACGGTGACGGTCCGGGTGATCCGGGCCGTGGACTCCTCCGGGGTGTGGACGCCCGCGCTGGAGCCGGGGCTGGCGGGCGTGAAGGTGACGCTCACCGGCGAGGAGCGGGCCCACGTCGAGGGCACCACCGGGGCCGACGGGACGGTCACGCTGGCGCCGCCGCGGAACCGGGAGCACGGCGGAACGTACCGGGTGCAGGTGGTGAATCCGAGGCCGGGCGTGCTGTTCCCGGCGTTCGCCTCCCGGCAGGGGCTGGACGGCGCGCCGAACCAGCTGAGCTCCAACGAGGAGTTCGTCGACCTCTCCGGCGGCAGGAACGTCTCGTATACCACCGGGCTGTGGTATCCGGGGGACTACTGCCAGCAGAACGCGCCGCTGGTGACGACCTGCCAGAACACCACCTTGGGAGGCGGCGCGCAGCGCACGCTGGTGTCGTTCCCGTACCGCGCGCGCGGCCAGGACGGCGTGGACGTCAACGTCACGAACCTCGCCACCGACGCGCAGACGGGCACGCTCTACGGCATCGCGTGGAACAAGGCCGACCGGCGGGTGTTCTCCTCGGCGTCGGCCAAGCGCACCACGGACTACGGTCCGGGCGGCGCCGGCGGCATCTACGTGACCGACCCCGCGCAGGGGCGGACCACGCTGTTCACCACCGTCCCGGACGCCGGCGGCACGGCGCACGGGCCGGGGACGGACGACGCGTTCCTCGTCGCGCCGGGCAAGGAGAGCCTCGGCGGGCTGAAGGTGACGAACGACGGCCGGGACCTGTTCGTCGTCAACCTCAACACCCGCACGCTGTACCGCTACGACGCGACCGCGCCGACGGCCGCGCAGCCGAGGGGCGTCTACCCGATCCCGGACCCGGGCTGCGCCTCGGCCGGGGACTGGCGGCCGTTCGGCCTGGGCCTCCAGGACGGCGTCGGCTACCTCGGCGGTGTCTGTTCGGGCGAGTCGACGGGCAAGGCCTCGGACCTGCGGGCGGTCGTGCTGCCCTTCGACCTGGCCACCGGCCGGTTCCGCACGGCCGTGCTGGACCAGCCGCTGGACTACCCGCGCCAGTCGACCGTCGGCTCGGGCCCGTGCGACGGCGCGGGCTGGTTCCCGTGGACGAACACCTACCCGACCACGCAGAACGGCCAGACCTGCGCCGGTTTCCGCGCCCAGCCGGAGCCGGAGCTGGGCGAGGTCGGCTTCGAGACGGACGGCTCGATGCTGCTGGCCTTCCGCGACCGCATGGCCGACCGGGCGACGGGCCAGTCGGGGTCGGGCGCAGCGGTGGGCGAGGTGCTGTCGGGCGGTGACCTGAACAAGGCCTGCCTGGCCGGCGGCACCTACGTGCTGGACGCCAACACCGGCTGCGGGCTCTCGCCCCGGGGCGCCCGCTTCTTCGACACCAGCCGGATGGGCGTCCACCACAACGCGGCCTACGCCGGGATGGCGCTGTCCAAGGTCGAGAACACCATCGGGACCTCCGGGTTCGACCCCAACAGCACGGCCTTCGGCTACGGCACGTCGTTCGTCCAGCGCGACGGCAAGCAGGACCCGGCGTTCGGCCTGCGGCTCAACCCGGCGAACGTGCCCGCGCCGTTCGGCAAGGGCGCCTCGATGGGCGACCTGGAGGTGCTCTGCGACCAGGCGCCGCTGCAGATCGGCAACCGGGTCTGGTACGACACCGAGCACAAGGGCATCCAGAAGCCGGGCCAGCGCCCGGTGGAGGGCGCCACCGTCCACCTGTACGACGGGCCGGGGAAGCTCGTCGGCACGGCGCGGACGACGGCGCGCGGCGAGTACTACTTCGACGACTCGAACGTGGACGGCGGGCTCAAGCCGCACACCAAGTACACGATCCGGCTGGACAACCCCGCCGACTACGCCCAGGGCGGCCCGCTGTACCAGTGGGTGCCCACCCGGCACGACGTCGGCGACAACCCGTTCATCAACTCCAAGGGCGTCGTCCCGCCGGGCGCAACGTTCGCCGAGCGGGAACTGACCACCGGCGGGCCGGGCCAGGACGACCACACCTTCGACTTCGGCTTCCGGCCGCAGGAGGGCACGCTGACCCTGGTCAAGCACGACCAGGACGGCAAACCGCTGGCCGGGGCGACGTTCCAGCTGTGGCGCTGGAACGGCGGGCCCAGCTGGCCGCAGACCACCGGCGAGCACAAGGACTCGCCGATCGGCGATCCCTGCACCACCGGGGCCGACGGCATCTGCCGGATCGTCGTCGGGCCGGGGACGTACTACTGGGTGGAGGTGAGCCCGCCCGACGGCTACGCGGCGCCGGCCATCGCGGTCTTCGGGCCGCTGGTGCTCACCTGCGAGACCCTGGACGACGGGATCACGGTGACGGTCGTCAACCGGCTGCTCCCGTCGGCCGGTTCGGGCGCGGCCCCGTCGTCGCCGCCGGGTGCGGTCTCGACCCCGGGCCCGTCGCCGGGCCCGTCGTCGTCCTCGGCAGTGGCGGTGGCGGCGGTGGCGTCCCCGCCGCCGCCGTCGCCGAGCGCCGGGCCGTCCTGGCCCGATGAGCGGCCCGGCGGCGCGCTGCCGACCACCGGGGCGGGCAGCGTGCTGCCGCTGGGCGTGACCGGTGCGGCGGCGCTGCTGAGTGCGGGCGGCGTGCTGGTCGTGGTCGCGCGCAGGCGCGGCGCACGGCACGCGTAACGGCACGCGTGGCGGAACCCGGCCGGGCCCGTGGCGAGTTCGACGGCCACGGGCCCGGCCGGGCGGCCCGGACGGCTTCACCCAGGGCAGAACGCCACTCCCTTCCCCCGACGCCCCGGATCCCTAGGCTGGAGGGGTGAGCACTCATGCGCCGAACGAAGCCCGCGTCATCCCCCTGCGCCCGCACACCTCGTCGCCCGGTTCCGGCGGGACGACCCGCGCCCCGCAGCGGCCGGCGGGAGCGCCACCGGCGCCGGCGCCCGCGCCGAGGGAACCCCTGTGGCGCGACCTCGTCGGCGATGCGATGCGCCGCGAACGGCTCGCCCAGGAAAGGACGTTGAAGGACGTGGCGGAGGCGGCCCGGATCTCGATCCCGTACCTGTCGGAGTTGGAGCGCGGGCGCAAGGAGGCCTCCTCCGAGGTCCTCGCGGCCGCCGCGCGGGCCCTCGGACTCGGCCTCGCCGACCTGCTCTCGCTCGCCCAGGACGAGCTGACCCGACACACCCGGAGCCAGGTGGGCCGGGGTCAGGTCAGCCGAAGCCGGTTGGACCGGAGCCGTACGTCGCCCATGGGGCAGTACGACGGGCTCTGCCTCGCCGCCTGATCGGGCCTGGCCTGACCTGGCCTGACCTGACCTGGCCCGGCCTGACCCGGCCTGACCTGGCCTGACCTGGCCTGACCCGGCCGACGGCCGGTACGACGGTGGTGCACCCCGCCGTACCGGCCACGGCCGCGCGGAGTCAACCGAACGCGAGCCGTCGGCTCAGCACCTCGTCGGCGAGCCCGTAGGCGACGGCCTCCTCGGCGGTGAACACCTTGTCCCGGTCCATGTCCGCGCGCAGCGTCGCCACGTCGTGCCGGGTGTGCCGGGACAGCACCTCCTCCACCTGCGAGCGGGTGCGGACCATCTCCTTCGCCGCGAGGCTGAGGTCGGACACCGTCCCCTGCCGGCCACCGCTGGCCGGCTGGCCGAGCAGCACCCGCGCGTGCTGGAGCACGAACCGCCGCCCGGGGTCTCCGCCGGCCAGCAGCACCGCCGCCGTCGACGCCGCCTGACCGACGCAGAACGTGGAGATCGGCGCCTGCACGAACGTCATCGTGTCGTAGATCGCCATCAGCGAAGTGAACGATCCACCGGGCGAGTTGAGGTAGATCGAGATCTCGCGTTCCGGGCTCTCCGACTCCAGGTGCAGGAGCTGCGCGATGACCACGTTGGCGACCCCGTCGTCGATCTCGGTGCCGAGGAAGATGATCCGCTCGTTCAGCAGCCGGCTGAAGACGTCGTAGGAGCGCTCGCCCTGCGCGGTCCGCTCGATCACGTAGGGAACCGTGTACGACCCCATGTCACAGCCCCATCCGTCGGCGCGACGCGGCCGGGCGGATGTCGGCGACCGACTCCACCACCCGGTCCACGATCCCGTACTCCCTGGCCTGCTCGGCCGTGAACCAGCGGTCCCGGTCGCCGTCGCGCGCGATCGTCTCCTCGCTCTGCCCGGTGTGCTCGGCGGTGATCCGCTCGATGGCCTTCTTGGTGAACTGGAGGTTCTCCGCCTGGATCTCGATGTCGGCGGCGGTGCCGCCGATGCCCGCCGAGGGCTGGTGCATCATGATCCGCGCGTTCGGCAGCGCGAGCCGCTTGCCGGGCGCCCCCACGGTGACCAGGAACTGGCCCATGCTGGCGGCGAACCCCATCACCAGCGTCGAGACGTCGTTCGGGATGAGCCGCATGGTGTCGTAGATGGCGAGCCCCGCGGTGACCGACCCGCCGGGGCTGTTGACGTAGAGGCTGATGTCGGTGCGCGGGTCCTCCGCCGACAGCAGGAGCAGCTGCGCGCACACCCGGTTGGCCGACACGTCGTCGACCTGGGTGCCCAGGAGGACGATCCGCTGGGCGAGCAGCTGCGCCGCGAGGTGGTCGTCGAAGCGGCTGGGCGGCGTGCCGCCCTCCTCCGCGCGGGGCGCGAGCGTGGTGAGGGGAGTCATCCGGTCTCCTTGTCGAGATGCCGAGGTGTCGAAGCGTCGAAGCGTCGAGGTGCTGAGGCAGGCTTGCCCTCGACTCCACTCTTGACCCCGGGAGACCTCCGGATGCGTTTTCTCTGCCCGCCGCAGATTCGCCACGGGCAGAGGCGACAGCCCGGGCCCGGCGGCCGGCCGGAAATGCTCCCGCCCGGCCGCCGCGCCCCGGGCGGGACGGTCAGACCGGCAGGCCCTGCCAGCCGCCGAAGGTGGTGGGCGTCGTGCCCGCGCGGTAGTAGACGCGGCCGTCCGAGCCGATCGCGAACACGTGGAGGACACCGCCGCCGTCGACGAGCGCGGCCGGGTAGTCGAGGACGGTGCCGCCGAGGTCCTGCCAGGTGCCGTAGCCGGAGTTCGGGGCGGTCTGGGCGGTGGTGCTCACGCCGCCGCCGCGGTTGCGCTCGAACAGGACGACCCGTCCGCCGGCGGTGGCCGCCGCCGGCTCGCCCACTCCTCCGTCGCCGCCGAGGGGGGCCGGGGACTGGCTCCACTCGCCGCCGGGCCGGGTCTGGTAGCTGACCAGCATCGCCCCGGTGCCGGCCTCGCGGTAGGCGAGTTCGATGCGGCCGTCCTGGTCGAGCGCGGCCTTGGGCGGGCTGGCCGGCCGGGCGCCGGGGATCGGGCCCGGGCCGCCGAAGGCGCCGTTCGGGGCGCCCTGCCGCCAGCCGAGGATTCCGGTGCGGGTGCTGGCGAACACCTCGATCGCCCCGACGCCGTTGCGGATCGCGGTGACCGGGTCCTGGAGGTCGGTGCCGCCCAGGTCCGTCCACGTGCCCGTCCACACCCCGCCCGGGGTGGTCTGCCGGATGCTGCTGAGGCCGCCCCCGCCGTTCTTGACGAACAGTTCCAGCCGCCCGTCCTGGTGGCCGGCCACCACGGGCACGCCGACCTGGTCCTCGTTGCCGAGCCCGGTGTTGGGGTTGCCGTGGTCGGCCCAGCTGTTCCACCACCAGCCGTTGGGCGTGCCCTGGGGCAGGGAGATGATGTGGTGATCGGTCAGGCGGCGGGCGAAGACCTCCATCCGGCCGTCGGCGTTGGTGCCGACCGCGATGCCCGGCGCCATTCGCCCGCCCGGGTCGGCCATCCGCACCGGGCCGCCCCAACTGCCGTCCCCCTGACGCCAGTACGTGTAGAGGGAGCCCGCCCGGACGACGAAGACCTGCGGCCGGCCGTCCTGGTTGAGTCCGGCCCAGGAGGTGCCCCGCGACCAGCGGTAGTACATCCGGGAGTACCAGGCGTCGGAGTAGTTCCCCGAGTGGTCGTGGCTCGCGTACTCGGAGACGAACACGCCCTTGGCGCCGGTCGTCGCCGGGTCGAGGTTCACCGGGGAGTCGCTGATGTTGTAGTCCCGGTAGTTCACCTGGATCAGCGGGCCGCCGTACAGCAGGGCCGCCTGGCCGGCGAACTTCGCGGCGGAGACGTGGTCCGAGTGGTCGCCCGAGTAGCGGCTGTCCGGGAGTTCGTCCTGGGCCCGGAGCACGGTCGGCTGGTACGTCACCATCAGCTGCCGCAGCACCTCGACGACGTCCGCCGCCGTGTAGGTCGACGGCCCGGACAGCGGGCTGCCGACCGGGACGACCGTGGTGTCGGTGCCGCCGGCCAGGACGGCGCCGAGCCCGGCGTCGTGCAGGTTGAGGAAGATCAGGTGCACCGGCCGGCCCTTGAGGACGTACCGTTCGACCTGCTTGCCCGCGACCGTCCACGCCTCGGCCGTCCAGTGCCCGACCTCGTCGGTCGCCGGGTCGGTGTCGCCGACCCCGGTCATCCGGGAGTAGGCGTTGATGGCGCCCATCTGCCGGTTCCAGGTGCGCAGCGGCTCGCCGGCGGTGTCCCAGCAGGACGTGGCGCACGGGTCGCCGGTCGCGTTGCCCGCGGTGACGAACACCGTGACGGACGGGGTGCCGTTGGCGAGCGCGTTGGACAGGTCCGGGTTCATGAACAGGATGTCGTCGTCCTCGTGCGCGACGACCTGCAGGAACAGCGGCCCGGAGGCTGCGGCCGCGGCCGCCCCCACGGCCGCGGCCGCGCGGGTCGCGGTCCCCTTGGCCAGCTCGGGGGCGGCGAGGGCGGTGTGCGCGTCGGTGGCGTGGTGTTGG
>NZ_JBHWIO010000060.1:0-39263 GCF_042732075.1 Kitasatospora sp. NPDC059812 | reverse complement strand
CCGTGTGCGGTATAGACATCTGTTGTCGGGCGGCCCGGGGCGCCCCCCCCGCCCCCGCCGCGGCCGGGGGGGGGGGGGCCGCGCCCCCCCCCCCGGCCGCGGCCGCGCGGGTCGCGGTCCCCTTGGCCAGGACGGGCGCGGCGAGGGCGGTGAGCGCGACGGAGGCGAGGAGTTGCCGTCGTCCGATTGCCATGTGATTCCCCCCAATTCGAGATCGGCATGTGATCACGCCAAGGCGAGGTTAGCGCATTGTCGGGCAGGCAATGCCGTGGGACGTATCGAGCAAATCGCCGGGGGGAAAAGTTAATTGACGCACGATCATGTCACTTCGTTCACTTTCTGCCCATCGGACGCATTTCCGGAAGAGCCCGTTCCTGCACAGGTGGAATCGGACCAGCGGGCGATAAGACGACAAACTGAATCCAGCTCTGTGCGGCCGAGTAGGGGGAGGCCGGTCGCGTGATATGACGGCGTGTCATCAAATCCACGCCGATCGACCTGCGCGACGATGAGCCCGCTTCGGCGCCCCACCTGCGGGGCCGCACCCGGACGGCCCTTCAGGAGATGTGCGGCCGCCGGCTCGGAGCGGCAGTCCGACCACTCGCCGTAGGAGTTCCGTTGTATTTGGACCGCTGGTCATTGGACCGGGCCGGCATCACCGATCACACGTTGCGGGAATCGTACGAGTTCTGCCGGCGCATGCTGATCTCGGTGGACGGGCGGGCCTACTGGGCGGCGAGCTGCTGCGCGCCGCCGGCGGTGCGCCCGCACCTGTGGGCGGCGTACGCGTTCGGCCGGCACGCCGACCAGCTGGTGGACGGGGGTGACCGGCCGGGCCGGGCCGAAGAGTTCGAACGGTGGGCCGAACACCTCACCGCAGCTCTCGAAGGCGGTGGCGACGGTAATGCGGGAGATCCGATCACACGTGCGCTGACGCACACGGTGCACAGCCGTGGCATCCGCGTCGAGGACCTGATGGCGTACGTGGACGGCCTGCGGATGGAACTGTCCCCCGCCCACTACCCGACGTTCGCCGAACTCCGGCCCTATCTGCGGGCCGTGGGCGGCGCCCCGGCCCGGATCCTGCTCCGCGTCTTCGAGGATCCTTCACCCGCCGCCGAGCAGGCGATGACCCTGCTCGGGGAGGCCGCGCAGTTCACCGACATCGTGTGCGACATCGCCGAGGACCTGCGGATGGGCCGGCTGTACCTGCCGCTGGAGGACCTGGAGCGCTTCGGGCTGACCTGCGACGACATCGCCGCGGAGCGCAGCAGTGCCGCGGTGCGCGAGCTGCTGCGCTTCGAGGTCTCGCGGGCACGGGAGCTGTGGGAGGAGGGCCTCGACGTCCTCGACCTGGTGCACCCGGCCAGCCGTGCGGCCTTGCAGGCCGGAGCGGCGTTGCTGCGCGCACCGCTGGAGCGGGTCGAGCGTCGCGGCAGCCCGGCGGTGGGCGCCAAGGCCTGGACCGCGGCACCGCGCACCGCGGCGATCCTGGTGCGCAGCCTGCTGCACCCGCCGGTCGGCGCCGCAGTTGCGGTACGCCCGTGAGCGCCCACGAGGTCACACTCCCCGCCCAGCCCGCACCCACCCAACCCGTACCCACTCAACCGGCACCCGCGCCGCCGCAGGCGCCCGGCCCCCTGTCGCGTCCTCCCCTCCTGTACCGGCTGGGCGTGTTCTCGGCGCGCCGGCGGGGGCTGGTCTGCGGTGTCTGGCTGCTGGCGGTCGCCGCGTCGATCGGGCTGCTGCCGCACTTCCTGTACTCGCTGCGCGCCCCCGTCGTCCGCGTCGACGGATCGGAGTCGGTGCGGGCGGACGAGTTGGCCGCCAGGGGCTTTCCGCTGCTGGGGTCCGAGCAGCTCCTGCTGGTGTTCCACTCCGAGCAGCTCGATGCCACCGATCCCCGCTACGTCGACACGGTCGCGTGGACCGCGGCCGCGCTGCGTCACCAGCACGGCGTCCGGGCCGTGGCCGTGCTCCCGACCGCCGAGCAGGCGGCCGCCTCGCCCCCCGCGGACGATGTCGGCGCGCTGATGGCCGCCCTCTCGCGGCTGCGCCACGATCCTCACAACGCCTACGCGCTGGTCGGGCTGGGTGGCGACGAGAGCAGACGCCAGGAGCGGATCGGCGCCCAGCAGGCCCAGGTGGGGCGGGTGGCGCAGCACTTCAGCGACGGCGCGATCAGCGCCGCCCTGGTCGGCAGGACGCCGGTCAACGACGACCTGCGCTCCGTCGAACTCGCCGATCTGCGCGACGTCGAGGGCGTCGCCGTGATCCTGGCCCTGGTGGTGCTGCTGCTGGGCCTGGGCACGGTGGGCGCGGCCCTGGTCCCGATGGTGCTGGCCGGCGCCGCCATCGCGCTCACCTTCGGTCTGATCGCCGCGGTGGGGCTGATCGACCCGACGCTGCGTCCCGACACCCTGCTGGTGACCGTGGTGACGGTGGTGGGGCTCGGCATCGGCATCGACTACGCGCTGTTCGTCGTCGTCCGCTTCCAGGAGGAGATCGCCGCCGGCGCCCCACCGGAACAGGCCGCCGGCCGGGCGCTGGCGACCAACGGCCGGACGGTCTGCTACTCCGGCGCGGTGGTGGCGGCCGCCGCGACGAGCATGCTGCTGCTGCCCTCCCGGGTCTTCCGCGACCTCACCGCCGGGACCTGCACCGTGACGGCCGTGGTCCTGGCCGCGACGCTGACCCTGCTGCCCGCCGCCCTCGCCGGGGCCGTCCGCTGGCTGGGGCGCGGCGCGCTGCCCGGCCTCCGTCCGGCCCGCCAGGACGTCGGCGATGCGGAGGGGCAGCCGTGGGCCCGCTGGGCGCGGCGCCTGATGCGGCGCCCGGTGCCTTACCTGCTGGTCGGCCTGGTCCTGCTCGGCGCTGCCGCGGCCCCGGCCCTGGGCCTGAGCCTGGGCGTCGACTTCGGACGCCACGCACTGGCCGGCACCCCCTCCGGCGCGGCTCTGGCGGTCCTGGAGAGCGACGCGCTCGCCGGAGCGGCGGGCCAGGTGACGGTCATGGTCCCGCACACCGCCGCCGGGCCCGCCCCCCAGCTCCCGGCGCTCCTGGATGCCTTGCGCGCGCAACCGCAGGCGGCCGTCGTCCAGGCCGTCGACAACGGCCGCGACCTCACCATGGTGGTCGTCGTCCCGGCCGTCGCCCCGGACTCTCCGGCGGGCGTCGAACTGGTGCGTCACATCAGGGAGTTGACCGAGCCGCTGCGTCAATCGGGCACCCCGGTCGCGGTCGGCGGGTTCGGCGCGCTGCTGCTGGACATCACGCGGGAGGTGTCCGCGACGGTGTGGTGGGTGATCGGCTCCGTGCTGGCGCTGTCCCTGTGCTACCTGGTCTTCGTGTTCCGCAGCCTGCTGTTGCCGCTGAAGGCCGTGGCGATGAACCTCCTGGCCACCGGGGCGAGTTACGGCCTGACGGTGGCGGTGTTCCAGCACGGCTGGGCCCAGGGCCTGCTCGGGTTCACCTCGACGGGCCGCGTGCAGGCGTATCTGCCGGTGATCGTCTTCGCCGTCCTGTTCGGACTGTCCATGGACTACGAGGTGTTCCTGGTGCGCCGGATCCGGGAAGAGTACCTGGCCACCGGCGACAACACCCGCGCCGTGGCACTGGGGCTGCAGCGCACCGCGCGCCCGATCACCACCGCCGCGCTGGTGATGGTGCTGCTCTTCGCCGGCCTGCTCGCCGACCGGGCGCTGGAGATCAAGGAGATCGGCTTCGCGCTCGCCGTGGCCGTCGCGCTCGACGCCACCGTCGTCCGCCTGCTGCTGGTGCCCACCGTCATGCGCCTGCTGGGCGAATGGAACTGGTGGCTTCCGGCTCCTCCGATCCGGTTCCGCACCCGCGCGTCGCGCAGGGATGACGGCGCATCCAAGCAGGGTCTGTAAGTATGCGAACGATAATTGCCCCGCACTTCCCTCGAACCAGGAGACAGCATGCGCACCGGTCGATATGTACTGGCCCTCTCCGCGGCCGCCGTGGCGATCACCGTGGCCGGCCTGACCGCACCGCCCGGCACCTTCGACTCCCACGCCTCGGCGCAGGCCCGCGCCGCGGCTGCCGCCGCCGAGCAGGACCTCGCACTGTCCAACGGCCAGGCCGACGTCCAGCTCACCGGTCGCGCGAACCTGACGCTGGACCAGGCCGGCATCCAGGAGAACCAGAAGGGCGGGGACACCACGGGGCTCGTCGACGACGAGACCCACTGCTCCGGCGCCGGCGGCACCGCGAACCTGATGCCCGACGGCGCCCTCACCGGCACCGTCAGCTGCCAGGACGACGTCGTCTTCACCCCCACCGACGAGGCCGGCGCGGACAACGGGACCACCGGCCAGCAGGTGGAGGTGACCCAGATGACCGAGAACCTGGCCACCGGCGAGGTCGACGTGATGCTCGACGGCCAGAAGGTCCCCCTGCTCACCTGCCCCGGCCGCTCCTCCGACGTCACCGTCAGCGAATCGAGCGCGCAGACCGACGACGTGGGATGCGACGTCACGCCCGGCGCCGCCGACACCTTCAACAAGAAGTTCGGGGTGAGCGTCTTCGAGCCGGGCGACGAGATCGCCCACGGCACCGGCAGCGCCACCGCGAAGACCACCACCAAGTGATCCGCACTCCCGACCCGGAAAGGCCTCCCCCATGACCGACCAGAGCACGGTCGACGACTCCCCCCGCCACACCGCTCCCGGCCACGACTGCGCCGCGCCACTCTGATCACCGCCGCCTTCACCGCCGCGGCCGCGGTGGCAGCCCTGACCTGGGGACGGCAGACATCGGCCCAGGCGGCGGACGTCCCCATCGCCTACACCTACGACATCGACAACAGCCTCATCTACAAGTTCAACACCAAGGACCGCACCCGGTCGGCGACCCGATCACCACCGCCAAGTACGGCAGGGACATCGCCGTGACCAAGGACGGCAAGTACGCCGTGGTGTTCCTCTCGGTGGACCGCACGGTCGTCCGCTACGACCTCGGCCGCCCGGTGGTCAGTCCGGACGGCAAGTACCTCTACGTCCCCATGACCCGCGCGGGCTCGGTGCTGGTCCTCGACGCCGCGACCGACCAGCCCGTCGGCAAGCCCATCAGCGCCTGCGACGGCCCCGCCTACATCGCCCTGAACGCCGACGGCAGCCGCGGCTACGTCTCCTGCTCGTCAGGGGACGCGATCGCCATCGTCGACACCCAGAAGGCCGTCCGGATCGGCGACCCCGTCAAGGTCACCCGGGACCCCCTCGGCTCCGCACTGACCGCGGACGGCAAACAACTGTGGATCGCCCACGGCTTCGGCCACGCCGTCAGCGTCCTGGACACCACCACCAACACGATCGACGGCGCCCCGATCGACTTCCCCAAGAACCGCGCCATGGTGGGCATCAGCATCCGCTGAGCCCACACGCACACGCGCGCAGTCGGGAGCGGTGGCCGCCCGGGCGACGAGATCGCCCCCGGCCGGGGGCGGGCGGCTTCCCCCGGCCGATCGATCTCCCCGAGCGCCCGGCGGCACCCTCGGCGGTCAGCCGAGCGAGTCCACCAGTTCGGCGATCGCCGTCAACGGCTGGTGGGCCGCGAGTTCGGCGGCCAGGTCGGCGGCGTTGGCGCGGTAGGCCGGGTCGGCCAGGACCCGGTCGACGGCCTCGCGCAGCTCCGGCTCGCCCGGGCGCCCGGTGCGCAGGTCGACGCCGACACCGCGCCAGGCCACCCGGGCGGCCACCTCGGGCTTGTCCTCGCTGCCACCCGCGACCACCAGCGGCACCCCGAAGGCCAGCGCGGTGTGGACACCGCCGTAGCCGCCGTTGCTGATCAACACGTCGGCGTGCGGCAGAAGCCGGTCGAACGGCAGGTAGCCGGCGGCCCGCACGTTGTCCGGCAGGCCGCCGAGCGCCTGCGCCAGCAGCTCGGGCCCGTCCGGGCGGACCGTGGCCGCGACCACCAGCAGGTCGGGGCGGTCGGCCAGCGCCCGCACCGCGGGGACCAGCAGCTCGGTCAGGTCGTCATTGGCCAAGGTGCCCTGGGTGACCACCACGACCGAGCGGTCGGACGTCAACTCCGGCCACCACTGCGGCAGTTCAGCCTCGACCCGGCTCTGCGGAGCCAGCGCGCCGATGTAGCGCAGCGAGGCCGGCGCGTCACTGCGCGGGTACTCGAACCCCGGGACGGTCAGCTGCAGGTAGTGGTCGGGCCCGGTGACGGCGGCGTTCGCCCGTGGCCCCGGCGGCAGTTCGGCCCCCACCCCGGCGAAGACCTCGGCCGCGTACTGCCGCAGCGGCTCGCCGCGCAGCGCCGCCTCGGCGTTCAACTCCCGGTTGCGGGCCAGCCCTTCCGGTCCCGCCTGGGGCGCCAGCGCGAGGCCGAAGGGCGCAGTGTCGACACTCTGCAGCATCGGCGGGGACACCCCGATGCCCACCACGGCCGGCCGCTCCTCGCGCGGATGGGCCAGCGCCAGAGCCACCGCGCCGTGGAAGAAGCAGTCACCGAGCACGACCGTGGCCGGGAACTCCGCCAGCAACGCGCGCAGCGCCCGGTACTGCGCGGGCACCGGGTCGATGAAGATGTTCCGGGCATCGAAGGCCAACCGCTGCGGCCCGGGCGGCAGTTCGGCCCGGCCCGGGAAGGAGTCGTTGATCCGGCGGTCGTCGAAATCCGCCTCCGCCGGCAGGGCGACGAAGCGCGCCCCGGTCTCCTCGGCGGCCCCGGCGAACCGCGCCCCGCCGAGGAAGACCACCTCGTGCCCGCGCGCCACCAGGTCTGCGGTGATCGCCAGCAGCGGCGCGGTGTGCCCGTGCGCGGGCATGGCGGCAGTGATGATCCTGGACATGTGAAGCCCCCCAAATTCGTTCGTCGGCCGGTCCATGCGCACCCCGTGGTCGTCCCCGCGCACCCGGCCACAGCGCAGGCTAACCCACCACGCCGCGTCCGCCCGACACCGGCGGGACGGCGGCGGGGCGCGCGGGGCGGAGGCGGGCGGCGGCGAGACCAGGCGGGACGGGCGGGGCCGCCCGTCCCGCTGGCCCGTCAGCTCGTCAGCTCGTCAGCTCGTCAGCTCGTCAGCCACGGTCGTCGGCCACGGTCGTCGGCCACGGTCGTCAGGAGACCACGTCACCCGGGCAGAGCCGCTGGGTGCCCGGGCGTCCGCGCACGGTGGCGTCCACGCAGCCGCCCGGCAGGCCGTCGTGGACCGTGGTGCCGAAGTTGGCGGTGACGGTCAGCGTGCCGTCGCCGAAGACGGTCCGCTGCACCAGGTGGTCGCCGGTCAGCCAGCGGAAGGAGGTCAGCTGCCGGGTGCCGGCCGCCTGGTGCAGCGGCGCGAAGTACTGCTGCAGGGCGGCCAGTTCCCGCAGGTTCTGCCCGTCGCGCGGGTCCTTGTCGCTGAGCACGAAGTTGAGCGGGGTGTTGTCGAGCATCGCCAGCAGCGCGCGCGTGGTCTTCTGCTCCGGCAGTTTGCCGAAGGGCAGTTCCCAGCGTTCGACGTTGACCAGCGAACCGTGCAGCGCCGTCTCGTACAGCGGCACCCGGTACCGCGGGTCGTACATCGCCTTCAGGGCGGCGGCCACCCGGGCCTGGTGCTCGGGCTTGAAGTCCGTGGTCCGCACCGGCTTGAAGAAGGTGGCGGCGGCCTGTTCCGGGGCGTAGCCGCCCCAGGCGCCGTCGTCCTTGGGGTCCTGCGGCCCGTTGTCGAAGTGCCCGGACTCCATCGCCCACAGCCGCCCGTCCACCGGGGTGCCCGAGCCGTGGTCGAAGGCCAGCACCTGGTTGGCCCAGGAGCCGGCGGACTCCGAGCCCAGGACCAGCGGGGCCGGCCGGCCCATGGACACGTCGTACGAGCCGTCCGTCAGGCGCCGCATCCGGGCGAGCCGGTTGGCGCGGTCCTCGTCCATGGTCATCGCGTGGCCGGGGTCGAAGTCCCGGAAGAGCTCGCCCGCCGCGTCCACGTCGAGGAAGTAGCTGTCGGCCCCGTTGGCGACCAGCGAGCGGGTGCGGTCCGCCAGGTAGTGCTGCTGCGGCTCGGCCTGCTCGAACGCCTGCGAGCTGAGGTAGCAGCCCTTCTTGTGGAAGCCGGGTTGGGGCGTCCCGTCGGCCCTGACGACGCAGAACCGGGGGTAGACGTCGTCCGGCCAGACGGAGTTGGGAGACGAATCGTCCGTCTTCTGCTGGCCGTTGGCGAAGGAGTCGTACGGTCCGACCAGATAGCCGGCGGCCTCGGCGGCCTTGACGTCCTCGCTCGCCATCGGGGAGTCGTCGGAGTCGTAGCCGAGCCAGAGCCGGGAGACGCCCAGTTCCTTGAGCCGGTCGAGGTAGGCGGGCCGGCGGGCGCCGCCCCAGGCGTAGGCGTGGAAGGCGCCGAGCAGCTTCGCGGTCTGCGGGTTCTGCTTGATCTTTTCGCTCAGGCTGCCCAACTGCCCGTGCTCCGCAAGCCAGTTGCGGTAGTCCACGGCCGGGGCCACCGGGGAGCCGTCGGTGAGGGAGAAGGCCACGGTGTACGTGCCGGTGCCGTTCCCGGCGGCGAACCCGTGCTCGGCCGTGGCCCGCAGCCGCCCGTCCTGGGAGGCGAACGTCAGCGACGTGCCGATGTCGGTGGGGACGATGTAGCTGACGCCGGTCCGGCCGGGGCGGAGCGTGTAGCCCCACATCGGCATGGACAGCTGCGAGCTCAGCTCCTGCTCCTCGCCGACCAGCGCCCCGTCGGAGGAGTTCCAGAACGGGTCGTCGACGGGAAGGGACAGCCCCTCGCCGCGCGGGAGCTGGACCTCGGCGGCGGCCGGGTCGGTGGCGGTCACCGGCCACCGCACCGAGGTGTCGCCGCCGCTCCCGGTGGGGGCGGTCCCGGTGAGGGTGGCCAGCAACCGGCCGTGATCGGCGCGGACTTCGGCCCGCAGGCCCTTCTCCGGGTACGACCAGGCCGCGCCGCTCGCCGTCCTGACCGGGTCGCTCGCCCTGCCCAGCCCCTGGTCGGCCGGAGCGGACAGCAGGACCACCCGCCCGTCCTCGGTCCGGGCCTCGGCCCGCAGCGTGGCCGCATCGATGGTGGCGGTGCCGCCGCGTACCGGCACGTCGACGCGCCCGTCATGGACCCGCACCCGCAGCTGCGAGGCGGAGCTGGCGCTGGCGCTCGCCACGGTTCCGGACACCAGCGCGGTGGCCACGGCGAGGACGAGAACGGCGCGCGGAACGTGCCCGCGGGCGGGGCCCGCAAGGGATGGCGTAGATGACGTATGAGTACCGGTGTGCATGACACAGTGATACGGAGGACTCCTAAGAAGTCCTTAAGAACCGATCATTGACCACTGGTCATGCTGACGGCATCCGGGCTCGGACGTGCTGGTCCGGCGGTCCGGCAGAGCGCCCGGCGGGGTGAGGGGCGCCGTCAACGCCTCCGCAGATCGAGCGAGACGACGGTCAGCCGGCGCAGTTCCTCCGGTGCGTCCGGGTGCCGCCCGTCGGTGATCTCGGAAAGGGTGCCGAACGAACCGGGGTAGACCATGACGGAAAGGCCTTCCTGGGCAAGACACGCGAATATCGCGGACTCCTCCAGAAAGTACTGTGCGGACATTTCGACCCGCCTCTCCAGGTCTGCCTCGGCGAGTTGGCCGGAATACCTGGCGTGAAAGCGCCGCCCGAACGCATCGACGGACTCCCGGAAGTTCCGGTCGGCCCGGCGGTAGTCGGTGAGGCCTCGATGGTGCTTTGCGTAGGAATCCCACCGCTGCACTTCGGAGCAGCGCAGGAACGTGAATTCGGTCCGCTCGCGTTCGGCCTCGAACAGGGCCCGGGTGTCGGCGATGAAGCGGTCGCCCAGGGCCAGCGCCCGGGAGAGCGCCTCGTCCTCCGGCAGTCCCTGGGTGGATGCCAGGGTGATCCGGTGGATGCTGTCCCCGACCAGCACCGTGCAACGGCGGAACCGCCCGGCTATCCAGCGGAGCATCGCGGCGAGTTTTCCCGGAGCGAAGTTGCCGTTCTCCAGGCTGACGCCGAGGAAGCACTGGCCCCGATCCGCCAGTCCGGCCCGCCGGGCCGGAGGGGAGACCAAGTCGACACTCGCCTTGTAGGAGGTTTTCGGCCGATTCTCGGAGATTCCTGATATGCCGACAGAAGCCTGTTCGTAAGGAGGCACGCGAAAACCCCTCCGGGCTATCGAACGAGTGAGCGATGATCGGTACGGGATCGAAGTTAGGTTTCGCCCGATCAAGCGTCAAATTGCTTCAACTCGCCCACAGCACAGTGGCCGGGCCCGGAGTGGACCGTGACTCCATCAGCCCGATGGCTTGAGGCCTCCTAAGTCTGACGGTGTGTCTCGCCGAGTTGTTCAGTGTTCGGCGGCGCTGCGGAACTGCAGGGCGATCGCCCCGGCCTGGTGAATGTCCGTGATGCCGAGGACCGCGACGGAGCCCACCGTCGAGGCGTCGCCCCAGCGGCACACCACAGCTCCTCTGCCGATCTGGTGCCCGCACTGCATGGCTCCGCCGAGCGGGCCGGCGTCGACGTCCTGGGGGTCTTCGATCTTCGCGCCCGCGAAGAAGTTGGTCAGGCCCCAGGAGAGGGAGTGCGTGGCGTTCTCCCGGGCGAGCTTGGGATCCCACTGCGTAGTGGAGGCGTTGAAGACGAGGCTCGGCCGGGTGCCGTCCGGCGTGTCCGTATAGAACCAGTAGCGCTCGGGGGTCGCGCCCGGCACCCGGGCCGACAGACCGACTGCGGCCTCACCGGTGATCAGGTGGTAGCCGGCGACGGTTGCCGGAGCGTCGATGGTGCGCCCGGCCGGGCCTGACCGGGCCGCAGGGCCGTAAGAGGAGTCCGAACCCACCTCTACGACCACTGCGATCACCCCGGCGCCGACGAGGAGGAGAGTCGCCACAATGCTGACGCTCCTGCGCCTTCTCCGCACCGCGGCGACGCGGGGCGCCTCTTCGAGGGTGCGGGCGACGGGGTTTCGCCAGGTGCCGGTGAACCGCCAGGCGAGAAGGACAGCGATCAGAGCGGGTATACCCCACGTCCCCATGGACTGTCCGATTTGGTACGCATGCGAATGCGTGTCAACAGCGAGAAGCACGTGGCGCATCGTAGCGGGCCCACTCAGCCTCGGGAGCAGGCGGCTGCCCTCCGTCCGTGGACGGACAAGCAGGCTGTACGCCTGCTCCGGGGGCTCGGACTCCTCACCTCCGAGCGATCCTCGGAGCCCGGTGGTCCTCCGGGAGTCCTGACTCCTCGCCGCCGAGGGTTCCGATCCGTCGGCTCGGCGCGGCACGACGCGGGTTGATCCAACTCTGGATCACTGACTGGCAGTTGGTGGTTTCGGCGAAATGCTCAGACGGTCCTCAAATCCGACCGGAAGGTCTTGCCCCGCTACGCTGGATGAGTGACGGTATGTCCCGGCTTCGTTTACAGAACGCAACCTGAGTCGCCCGGATGGCGGCGTGTCGTGGGGGAGATCAGCGTGGCCGAAGACGCCGACTACATCATTCCGCCGCCGTCGAGCCCGGGCGGTGATGGCACGTCAGGCGCTGGGGCGGCCCGCCCTGTTGGGCCGCCTTCGGCATCCGGCGCGGCGCCGTCGCCGCAGTCGCAACCGCCGTCGCCGCAGCCGCCGGTTCCGCAGCACGCGCCGACGGCAGGCCCGGGGAGGCCCCGGCTCACTCGGGTACCGCGCCACTGGCAGCTGATCGTGGCCGCGGTCGTGCCCTGCCTCGTCCTGGCCGGCATCGGGTGGTGGCTCTGGCCGCAGCAGCCGACGAGCCTGCCGCCGCACGTGGCCGCGGGTACGGTCCAAGCGGACCTCGTGAGCCCTGACGGCGTCAGCCGGCTGGCCGGGACGACGCTGGTCGCCGGCCCGCAGTCGGACCGGCCGCACGCCCCGCTCGCCGTGTCACCGTCGGAATGCGCCGTCGCGGCGGGACCGACGACCCAGTCGGTCTACGGACAGGCGTGGACCGCGTTCCTGTCGGCGACCTACCAGGACGCAGGGGCCACGGGCGCCTACACCGTGAACCAGGTCATCGGCGTGTTCCCGGACAGCGAGAAGACCGGCGCGGCCTTCCAGGCGCTCACCGACGGTCTCACCAAGTGCCCGTCCTCGACGGTCACCGACCAGGCAGGTCGTACCGCGAAGTGGGCCTACACGGCCCACCCTCCCACCGAGGTCGCCGTGGCGTGGACGGCGGCGCAGGACGGCGCACAGGACGGCGGCGCGCAGTGGGCCTGCCACCACCAGGCGCGGGTGAAGGGCACGAGTCTGGTCCAGGTCGCCGTCTGCCAGGCGGGCGACGGCCAGCCGACCACCGCGAAGCTCGCCGACGAGCTCACCGGGAAGGTGAGCGGATGACCGCGTCCCCGTACGAACCGGCCGCTCGCCACCGGCGAACCGTACGGACGACCGTGCGGACGGCCATACGGCGCGTCGTTCTCCTGATGCTGGCGGCCGTGCTGGTGCCGGTCGTCGGCGCGGGAGCGCCCGCGTTCGCGGCCACCGGCGCTGCGGCCGTCGCGGCCCAGTCGGGCGGCGTCGCTCTCCTGGTCCCGTCCGGGGACGTCGCGGCCGCCTCGGCGGACCTCATCCGGGAGATCGAGGACTTCAACCGGCAGGAAGCGGAGATCGCGCAACAGGGCAAGGCCGTGGTCGCCGAGGCGGAGCAGATCACCAAGGACGCCGCCGCCCTGCGCAACGACACCGCGGCGTTCGAGAGCAAGGCCGCTGCCGCGAAGCAGAAGGCCGGCAGCTTCGGGACGCGCGCGGCGGCCCTGGCCTCCAGGATCGATGCCCACAACAACAAGCCGCACACCTTCCAACTGCCCGCGCAGGCCGCCGCGTCCAGCGCGTACGACGCCGAGGCGAGCGAACTGAGGGCCGAACAGGCGCAGCTCCAGGCCGAGAAGGGCAGCCTTGAGAGCGAGCAGTCCCAGCTCGGGCAGGAGGAGTCCAAGCTCAGTTCCAGGCAGTCCCAACTCGGCGCCGCCGCCAAGGCCCAGGAGGCGAAGGCCAAGGCGCTCCAGGCCAAGGAGCAGCAGCTCCAGCCCCGGGCCCAGCAGTTGCTCCAGCAGATGGCCCAGGCCACCCAGAGCCTCGCCGACAATCCACCGGACCCGGCGGCGGCGATGGACCAGGGCGGTGACGCGGCCGCCCCTCCGCAGCACCGCGCTCACGCCCCGTCCCAGCGCCAGAGTCAGAGCCAAAGTCAGAGCCAGAGCCAGAGCCAGTCCCAGAGCCGGAGGCGGGGGGCCGACACCGTCGACACTGCCGACACCGCTGACACCGCCGGCACCGCCGACAGCCCGTACCAGCAGCCCCGGACCTCCGCCCTGAAGGCCTACGCGAAACAGGCCGGCACCACCGTCGACATGCGCCCGGGCACGGCGTACCTGCTGCCCGAGGCCGTCGGGCAGCTTCCCGCCGCACAGGCGGCGCAGCTCGGCAGCCCGTCCATCGCCTACGACGGGCTGGTCCGCAAGCCCGACGGGACCTACACAGCCCTCCAGGTCCAGATGCCGGGGGCCGCCGCGGCCCCCGCCCTGGAGGTCTTCAAGACCGCCATGAACCGCCGCGGCAAGCTCGTCGCGTACAAGGCCGGCGTGAAGCTCGTCATCGACGAGATCAAGACCGTCCAACCCGCGCCGGAGCCCCCGGACACCGGCCCCGGGAGCCCGTCGCCCTCCCCTTCCGGCAAGGCCGCCTGCCTGACCCAACCCCGGGGCAGGCCGAGCGGCAGCGGATGGATCCTCAACACCGAGCAGTCCGTGCCCAGTCGCAACCGGACCGCGGGCCCGAGCCCCTCCGGCACCCGGGCCCCCGCGCCGGCCACCAGGGCCGGCAAGGCGGAGGCCTGCCTGACGAACCCCCTGGTCAAGGGGGACGAGGCCGCCGGCGACATCACGGGCTGGGAGGACGCGAACGCGCAGTCTCCCGGTGGCGGCCTCGCCCGCTGCCATCTGATCGCCAACGTCCTCGGGGGGAGGGGCAGTCACAAGGAGGACTGGATCAACCTCGTCCCGTGCTACCAGCTCGGGCTGAACATCAAGGGGATCAGCATGAGGATGTTCGAGGCCAGGGTCCAGAAGGAGGTGAACGCGCTGTCCGCGGACGGGAACGCCGCCGTGTACTACGTGGTGACGCCCCTCTACCGGGACGACAGCAGCACCATCCCGTGGGGCGCGAGCATGAGCGCCACGGTCCAGCTGCCCGACGGCGCGTCATGGCCCGTCTTCAACGAGCAGACCCTTCTGAACATCCCCGAGAACGGCGGGCCCGGTCTGGGGAACTGAGACCGGGCAACTGGGGACCGAGGAACCGGAACCGGTACGGCTGGGAGGCCGGCATGACCCGCACCACCCCGCCGAGGCCGGACGACATCGTGGCGGCCTTCCCACGGCTGGCCCCGCTGGCCCGGACGGCGACCCGGCTGCACCCGCGGCCCGGATCGCCGTCCCCGCGGGAGAGCTCGGTCGGAGGTCCGCTGCTGTGGCCCGCCGCCGAGCCGTGGCCGCACTGCGAGGGCACGCACCGGGTGCCGGCCGTGCTGCCGGCGACCTCCCCGGCGGATGTCCGGCTGTTGCGCGGGATCCGGGCGGCCGCCCGGAGCCGGCCAGCGGGTACCCGCTCCTACACCCCGCAGGAGCGCGCCGTGCTGGATCGGGCCGGCGCCGGCCGCCCGTGCCCGCAGGGGCCGGTCGCGATGCTGGCCGTGGCCCAGCTGTACGTCCGCGAGGTGCCCGACCTGCGTCCGCCCGAAGGCGCGGACCTGCTCCAGGTTCTGTGGTGTCCCTTCGACCATCCCTTCGACCACCCATTCGAGCACCCTTTCGACTACTCCTGGGAGAGCATGCCGAGGACCGAGCTGTTCTGGCGGTCCGCCACCGCGGTCGGCGAGGTCCTCGCCGCGCCTCCGCAGCCGCCCGCGATCCAGTACGAGGACTACCTGCCGCAGCCGTGCCTGGTCTCCCCCGAGCAGGTCACCGAGTACCCCCTGGCGGTGGAGCTCGACCCGGACCTGCGCGCGCAGGTCCGGGCGTGGAGCGCCCGGCGGAAGACCGGTGCGAAGCCGGGCAGCGCCTACGACGGGGCGGAGGACGGGTACTACGACTGGGAGTTGTCCGTCGCCCCCGGTTGGAAGGCCGGCGGCTGGGCTCCCTGGAGCTTCACCGATCCCGCTCCGCAGTACTGCCGCGCCTGCGGTTGCCGGATGGACCCGATGCTGACCATCGCCACGAAGGAGTGGCGCGCGGACGTCCGCAGCTGGATCCCGTACGAGGACCGGGCCGGCGCGACCCAGGCCGGTGCGACCCGGGACGCCGTCCGCCCCGACTCGGCGGCACCGACCATGATCACCGTCGGCGACGGGTACAACCAGCAGATCTACGCGTGCCCGGCGGCCCCGGAGCACCCGCACGCCGCACTGCTGCAGTAGCCGACCGGAGCCGCCCCGCTGCGCCCGGGCCGACGCCCCGTTACCCGAACGGAGTATGCCGGGCCCGGCAACTCGGCCGCCCCATCGCGGGCGACGGGCGGCGGGAGGCGGCCGCGCCGGTGCGTGAACGTCGAGCGGCTGGTGGGGCGGTCGCGGACGCGGATCGGCAGAATCGGGGTGTGGGGGCGGCCCCGGCTGCGCCGCAGGCGGCTACGTGAGAGGACCATGCCATGCCCGACTTCCACCCGAAGCACGATCATCTGATCGTCAAGCCGATCGGGGTTTCGGCCCCGCAGGACCCGGAGACGTGGACGGGCGAGGTGGTGGCGGTGGGGCCCGGCCGGCAGCTGGGGAGCGGCAAGCCGCACCCGGTGGACGTCAAGGTCGGCGAGAAGATCCTCTTCAACAGGCTCTCCGGATCGGAGATCCGGGTGGAGGGCGAGGAGTACGTCGAGCTTCCCGAGGACGAGATCCTCGCGCTCTCCGCTGAGTAGTCCCGACAGCCCCAAGCACCCGAGCACCCGAGCCCCCGAGACCCCCTTGGAGATTCCCGCCATGACCGAGCAGACACCGGCCCGGATCGGCGTCACCGGATTGGCCGTGATGGGCCGCAACCTGGCCAGGAACTTCGCCCGCCACGGCTACCGGGTGGCCGTGCACAACCGCACGCTGGCGCGGACCACGGCGCTGCTGGAGGAGTTCGGGCACGAGGGCGAGTTCGTGTCCGCCGAGACCACGGAGAAGTTCGTCGCGGCCCTGGAACGCCCCCGCCTGATCGTGATCATGGTCAAGGCCGGGGCTCCGACCGACGCGGTCATCGACGAGCTGGTGCCGCTGCTCGACGAGGGCGACGTGGTGGTGGACGGCGGGAACGCGCACTTCCTCGACACCAGGAGGCGGGAGGCGGCCCTGCGCGGACGCGGCCTGCACTTCGTGGGCAGCGGCATCTCCGGCGGTGAGCAGGGCGCCCTGGAAGGGCCGAGCATCATGCCCGGCGGCACTCCGGAGGCCTACCGGGTCCTGGGACCGCTGCTGGAGGACATCGCGGCCAAGGTCGACGGCAAGCCCTGCTGCACCCACGTCGGGCCGGACGGCGCCGGCCACTTCGTCAAGATGGTCCACAACGGCATCGAGTACGCCGACATGCAGCTCATCGCCGAGGCGTACGACCTGCTGCGGCACGGAGCCGGACTTCAACCCGACGCGATCGCCGAGGTCTTCCGGACCTGGAACGGCGGACGCCTGGAGTCCTACCTGATCGAGATCACCGCCGAGATCCTCGCCCACACCGATGCGGCGACCGGGAAGCCCTTCGTCGACGTCGTGCTGGACCAGGCCGAGCAGAAGGGCACCGGCCGCTGGACGGTCCAGAGCGCGCTGGAGCTCGGCGTGCCCGTCAGCGGGATCGCCGAGGCCGTCTTCGCCCGGGCGCTGTCCGGCAGCGTGCCGCTCCGGCAGGCCGGCCGGGGGCTGCCCGGCCCCACCGAGACCTGGCTCGACAGCGCGGCGTCGGACCGGTTCGCGGACGACGTCGAACAGGCGCTGTACGCCTCCAAGATGGTGGCCTACGCCCAGGGCTTCAACCAGATCCAGGCCGGCAGCGCGGAGTACTCCTGGCAGATCGACCCCGGTGAGATGGCCGCGATCTGGCGCGGCGGCTGCATCATCAGGGCCCGGTTCCTGGACCGGATCAGGGCCGCGTACGAGGCCGACCGGGAGCGTCCCACGCTGCTGACCGACACGCACTTCCGGGAGGCGCTCGGCTCCGCGCAGTCGGCCTGGCGGCGGGTCGTCTCGACGGCGGCCCAACTGGGGGTGCCCGCCCCCGGCTTCGCGACCGCGCTCGCCTACTACGACGGCCTGCGGGCGGGGCGCCTCCCGGCCGCGCTGGTGCAGGGCCAGCGGGACTTCTTCGGCGCGCACACCTACCACCGTATCGACCGGGACGGGACCTTCCACACCCGTTGGGAGCTGGAGAGGCGCCCGGAGGAACAGCGCTGAGACACCTGAGACACCTGAGGCACCCGCAACCACCGTGCGGGAGGGACATGCGGACAGACCTGCGCCACAGAAGGTGATTCCGCGGTCACCATGGGTAGGAGCGTGGCGCAAACCCCTACCTCCAGGAGACCCGCATGGCCCAGCAGGCCGACCTCATCCTCCACGGCGGCGAGATCGTCACCGTCGCCGAGAGCGCCGGGAGTACCGAGAGCAGCGAAAGTGGCGCCCGGCCCCCCGAGGCCGTGGCCGTCAAGGACGGCACGATCGTCTTCGTCGGCCCCCGGCAGGAGGCGCTGGACCAGTGGAACGGCCCGCACACCGTCGTACGGGACCTTGAGGGCCGCGCCCTGCTGCCCGGGTTCGTCGACGCGCACGGGCACCTCGGCGGCATCGGCCTCCAAGCCACCATCGCCAACCTGCTGGCCGCACCGGACGGCGACGTCACCGGGCTCGACTCGCTGAAGGACAAGCTGCGCGCCTGGGCCGGGAGCACGGTGGGCGCGGACTCCGAGTGGATCGTCGGGTTCGGCTACGACGACGCGATGCTCGCCGAGGGCCGCCACCCCACCCGCGAGGACCTCGACGAGGTGTCCAGGGACCGCCCGGTGCTCGCCATCCACCAGTCCTTCCACCTCGGCGCGGTGAACAGCCTCGGCCTGAAACGGCTCCGCTACTCGGCCGCCACGCCCGACCCCGAGGGCGGCGTGATCCGGCGGCGCGAACTCGCCGTCCCGCCCGCGCACGGCGAGCCCGACGGGGTCCTGGAGGAGAAGGCGTTCACCCCGGCCTCGGACCTGGCGCTCGCGGGGCTGCCCGAACGGGCACTGCTGATGCTGTTCATCACCGGCGCGGCCACGGCGGCGAGCTTCGGCTTCACCACCGTCCAGGAGGGCGGCACCACCCTCGACAACCTCAAGGCGCTGCGGGACACGGCCGCCGCCGTGCCGTTCCCGGTCGACGTGGTCGCGTACGTGAAGGCCGGGGAGGTCATCTCCTCCGCGCTGGACGACCCGATCGGGGTGAGCGACGAGTACCTGGACGGCGTCCGCGCGGCCGGGGTGAAGCTGGTGCTGGACGGCTCGCCGCAGGGCCGCACGGCGTGGCTCACCGCGCCCTACCTGACGCCGCCGGCCGGGCAGCCCGAGGACTACTGCGGGTACCCGGCGGAGTCGGACGACGCCGTGGTGGCCAAGCAGGTCAGCACGGCGGTCGAACGGGGCTGGCAGGTGCTGGCGCACGTCAACGGCGACGCGGCGATCGACCAGTTCCTCCGGGCGGTCGAGGCGGCCGGGCCGGGCCGGCGGCCGACCGTGGCCATCCACGCGCAGACCGCCCGCGAGGACCAGGTCAAGGCGTTCGCCCGGCTGGGGATCGTGCCGTCCTTCTTCTCCATGCACACCTACTACTGGGGCGACTGGTACCGCAGGACCGTCCTCGGCGAGGAGCGGGCGGCCACCATCTCCCCCGCCCGCTGGGCGCTCGACCGCGGCCTGCGCTACACCTCGCACCACGACGCGCCGGTGGCGTTGCCCGACTCGATCGCCGTGCTGTCCAGCCAGGTGACCCGGCGCACCCGAACCGACGGGGTCGTCCTCGGGCCGGAGCAGCGGGTGTCGGCCCTGGAGGCGGTCCGCGCGATCACCCTCAACGCCGCCCACCAGTACGGCGAGCAGGACCGCAAGGGCAGCATCGAGGTCGGCAAGCTCGCGGACCTGGTGATCCTCAGCGCCAATCCGCTGACGGTCGACCCGGAGGCGATCCGCGACATCGAGGTCGTCGAGACGATCAAGGCGGGAACGACCATCCACCCGCCGGCACCCGCCGCCCGGGCCTCCGCGATCCCGGCCACCGCGCCCACCCCGCAGTGGGGCTGCTGCTGAGCGTCCGGGGCCGGGCCGGGAAGCTCCGAGGTCCCCGGCAGGGTCAGGCTTTGGCGTCGCGGTGGCGGCACCGTACCGAAGCGGCCGAGCGGGGGCTGGGAACGCCCGCTTACCGCACCACGAGTCGGTGCCGGCGCTGTCGAAGGCGGTGAGCGGGCGGGCGAGCGGGCGGGCGGGCGGGCGAGCGGGAAGCTGCCGGTGGATCTGCCGATCGGCGGCGCGCCGCGGGCCTAACGTTCGGTGCGGCGCCGGACGCAGCGGGACGGGCGCCACAGGAAACCCTCCCGCTACTTCGTCAACTCCGCTTTCCCCGGAAGGACTTCGAGCCCACCCATGTCCAGACTCCGCTCCCGGGTCGCCGCCCTGGCCGCCCTCGCAACGATCGGGTTCGGCGCCCTCACCACGGGTACCGCCGACGCCGCCCAGGCCGCCGCCCCCGCCGCGGCTCCGGCCGCCGTGGCCGCCGCGCTGTCCGAGCCCACCCACATCCCGATGAACAGCCTGCTGAACCGCAACCAGGCCTGGTACTCGCCGAACGGCCACATCATGCTGGCCATGCAGGGCGACGGCAACGTCGTCCTGTACCGCGACACCACCCCGATCTGGGTCGCCAAGGGCGCCATCCCCGACGGCAACATCCTGGTCATGCAGGGCGACGGCAACCTCGTCGTGTACTCCGCCGCCAACACCGCGCTGTGGGCCAGCAACACCGGCGGCAACCCCGGCGCCGAGCTGGCCGTCTACAACGAGGGCGCGATCGCCGTCCAGCTGAACGGCAAGATCCTGTGGACCAGCGCCCAGTCGGCGCCGACCCTGCCCAAGTGCCCGCCGTGGGGCCCGCCCTACCCGGGCCAGGTCACCTGGCCGTGGTGCCCGACCTGGCCCTTCCCGAGCTGACCCCCACCCCGGACGGTCACGCGACCGGCCCGTGCCCAGGAGGTGCTGGGCGACGAGCCCGCCGACCGAGTGGCCGATGATCACGGGCGGGGTGTCGAAGGACCGCACGACGCGCGCGCGGTGGTCCATGAGCACGCCGAATGACTCAGAGCTCGCGCGGATCGGCGGGGTGGGGGCTTCGACGGTGCCGTGGGGCTAGTTGCCGCAGGTCAGGTCCTTGGCGGGCAGTCGACCGGTGGTCAGGTAGCGGTTGACGTCGGCGCTCGCGCAGGACGGGCCGGCCACCACCACACCGTGGCCCTCGCCGCCGGCCACCGTGATCATCCGTGCACCGTGCAGCGCCCGCCGCATGCCCTGTGCCATGGCCAATGTCGCCTGCGGGTCCCACTGGTTCTGCACGATCAGCGCGTTGACGTCGTTGTTCACCACGGTGGCCGGCTCGCCGGGCGCCCGCTTCCAGAACGCGCACGGCTGGATGTTGGCGCCCAGGTCGCCGGCCAGCGGGTAGCGGGCCTTGTCCCGGATCGCGTCCCGGCGGTACTGCTCGGGGTCGCGCGGCCAGTCGCGGGTGTCGCCGCAGAAGACGGCCCACACGACGGCGGCCCGGTTGTTCTCCGGGTCGACCGGGGCGACCAGGCCAACCGGGTCGGCGGCCCGCGCGCCCGCGCCCCCGTCGGCGGCCCGCACCGGGGCGACGCCGGACACCGCCGCGCCGGCCACGTCGGCCACGCCGGTCGCCCCGGCCGAAGCAGCCGAAGCGGCCGGCCCGCCCGCGGCTGCGGCCTTGAGCGCGACGATCCAGGGTGTGACGGCCTCGACGCGGACGAACTCGGCGTACCTGGACCGGATGGCGTCGCCGCTGAGCGCCCCGCCCTGCGCCGGAACGGGCGTGCGGTCGGCGTGGGCGATCAGGTCCCAGTACGCCTTCCGGACCTCCGCCGCAGTCGCGCCCAGCCCGTACGCGGTGTTGCGGGCGGCGGCCCACTCCGTCCACCGGGTGAAGGCGAGTTCGGCCCCCGCCGACCACCCCCGGAACATCCCCCGCCACGCGAGCGCCGGATCGAGCGCGCTGTCGAGCACGAACCGGTCCGCGCGCCGGGGGAACATCTGCGTGTAGACGGCGCCCAGGTAGGTGCCGTACGAGTACCCGAAGTAGGAAATCTTCTGTTCCCCCAGCACCGCCCGGACGACGTCCATGTCCCGGGCCGTGTTGCGGGTGGTGATGTGCGCCAGCGTGTCCCCCGCCTTGGCCCGGCACTTGTCGGCCACCGTCCGGGCCCGGGCCACGTCCTCGCCGAACTTCCCTTCTGCGTAGGGGTGTTGGTAGACCTGCTCGTCGGGCGTCAGGCCGCAGCCGACCGGCGAGCTCTGCCCGACCCCGCGCGGGTCGAAGCCGACCAGGTCGAACCGCTCCCGCACCTGCGCCGACAGCAGCGGCTGCATCTCCACGGGCAGGCCCAGCCCCGGGAAACCCGGGCCACCGGGATTCATCAGCAGCACTCCGTGCCGCTGCTTCGCGCTGCCCGCCTTGATCCGCGATATCGCGAGGTCGATCCTCCGGCCCCCGGGGTTGCCGTAGTCCAGAGGCACCTTGACCTTCGCGCACTCGAACCCCGCCGGCCCGCCCGCGTCGCAGCGCTCCCAACGAAGCTCCTGCTGCGCGTACTCCTGGAGCGGGCCACCGCCCGCCGCGAACGCCGTCACCGGGGTGAGCGCCGCGATCACGGTCGTCACCGCGCCGACCGTCAACAGGGAGATCGTTCGTCCGTCTCGCAGCGCCATGCCCGTCCTCAGTGCAGAATCGGTGTTCTCGGATCGCCTCCAGTCTCCGTTCAGGCGCACTCGTCCCCCGTACGGCGCAGGGATGGGTTCATGATCAGACTTGCGGCGTACGCCGACAGGCTGACGTAAGGCCAGAGTCCCACTTCCCGCCGACCGTCGGTCAGGGTCGACGGCCTATCGCCCGCCTGCCGGCGCTCGCGCTGCGCACTCCTCGGCCCGCAGCCTGCGACGTTCTCTCGCAGGTGTGCCACCGACGAGGTGCCGCGGATCAGCAAGATGTTCGGCGACCGCCGCAGCAGCCAGGCCAGGGTGATCCACCCGTCGCGGCGGTTGCGGATGGTGGTTGTCGATTGTGCGATGTCCTGTCGGCGCCGCCTCGCCCGGTCGGCATGCTGCTCGCCCGGGCGTCGGGAATGGTACTGCACGACCCCAGGGGATGCCGTACGCCGCCTGCACCGTCCTACACGGAGGCTCCAGCGTGAGTACCATGCGCAACGTCATCCATTACTAGGGAGTGAACGGTTGTGACCAGCCAACCAGCCAGCACGCTCCGTACGCGGCTCGTCGATCAGGCCGCATCGGATCTGGAAGAGAACCGTCGGCGTCAGCAGGAACTGGCCGAGGAGGTCAGGATGCTGAAGCAGGAGGAAGCCCTCCTGGTCGACATCCTCCACCTCGCCGAACGGTACGAGGGCCTGTCGGAACCCTCGCCCCTGCCCCAGCAGGCACAGGACGAGCCCGTGCTCGCCGAGGCGAAGCGACGCCGGGCGTCCGCTTCGGCCCCCGCCCGCACACCTTCGCCGCGTTCGGCTCGTTCGGCTCGTTCGGCACGGACGGCGCGGACGGAGAAGACGGCGAAGACGGCGAAGCCCGCGAAGGCAGGGAACACGGCGCGGACGGTGCAGGCGGGCAAGCCGGCACGGGCCGCCGCGGCGGGGAAGTCGCGGCAACCCCTGCTCGGAGAGCTCCTGTTGTCCCTGCTCAGCGGTCACGACGAACCGCGCCTGGCGAGGGAGCTGCGGGACGAACTGCTGGTGAAGCACCCGGACCGCACCCCCACCGCGCAGGTCGTGCGCAACACCCTGGAGTCGCTCGTGGCCAAGGGGAGCATCCAGCGCCACAAGCAGCAGCGGTCCGTGCTGTACACCCTCGCCGAGTCCGGCCGGCACGCGCTCGCGGCGCAGGAGGGCGCTCAACGGCCTTGACCTCAACCGCCCTTGAGCTCCTAGGGTCGTCCGCATGATCTTCACCGAGAGGGAGCGCGAGTACCTGCTCGCCCAGCCACTGGCCCGACTTGCCACCATCGGCCCCGACGGCCGGCCGCAGATCCGCCCGGTGGGCTTCAGGCTCAACGACGACGGGACCATCGACATCGGCGGGCCCGCCATGGCCCGCAGCCCGAAGTACCGCAACGCGCAGGCCCGCCCCGAGGTCTCCGTCCTGGTCGACGACTTGGCTCCGGCCGATGACCCGGTCGCGGGCGGGTGGGGGCGCGGGGTCGAGATCCGGGGCCGGGCCGAGGTGCTGACCGTCGACGTGCCGCCGGTGGCGCCCGACCGCTTCAGCCGGGACATCGTCCGCGTCCACCCCCACAGGGTCATCACCTGGAACCTGGAGGAACGGGGGTCCGCCGCCCGCGACACCGGGTGACGAGGGGGGCGGAGTTCGTCGTGGATGCGGTCCGCGTGGACGGCGAACGTGATGCCCCCGCTCCCGGGCTTTCTCCTCGTTCAGCGCTCAGGAACGCGTACGTGTGTCCACCGGCCTCGCGTATGACAGTCACGTGTCTCGCCCATGCGGTCACGTGACTGCACCGGGACCCCCGCTGGTACCGCAACCCCGGCGCGTTCGACCCCGACCGCTGGGACCCGCAACGGCACCCCGCTCCCCCGCGCGGCGCCTACCTGCCCTTCGCCGCCGGTGTGCACGGCTGCCCCGGCGGCGACTTCGCCCTGGCGGAGCTCACCCTCCTGACGGCGGCGGTCACGACCGCCTGGCGAGTGGACCCGGTCCCGGGCAGCCGCCCCCGCCCGATGGCGGCGGCCACCCTCGGCCCCGCGCCCCTCACCGCGACCGTGACCGCGCACCCCTGAGCCCGCCCCTGAGCCCGCCCCTGAGCCCGCCTCTGAGCGGCCGTCACCCGGGCGCCGGCCTGCCAAGGCGGGCCCTCACGTCACCTCCGCCAGAACAGGTGGTGCGTCACCCCGCTCGGGCTGGGCACCACCTCCAGGTGGAACCGGTCGAGCAGTTCGTCGGGGGACTCCCAGAGCCGTAGCCCGGGGCCGAGCTCCACCGGCGACACCGCCACATGCAGGGTGTCGACGAGGTCGGCGGCGAGGAACTGCCGGATGGTGCCGACCCCGCCACCGAGCCGGACGTCCTTGCCCTGCGCCGCCTCCCGCGCCCGTGCGAGGACCGTGGCCGGGTCGCCGTCGACGAAGTGGAACGTGGTGTCGGAGAGCGTGAACGACGGACGCTCGTGGTGGGTCATGACGAACACCGGAGTGTGGAACGGGGGTTCGTCACCCCACCAGCCGCGCCACTCGTCGTCCTGCCAGGGCCCGCGCTGGGGCCCGAACTTGTTGCGGCCCATGATCTCGGCACCGATGTTGCGCGCGAAGTCCCGCGTGAAGTAGTCGTCGAGGCCCCGGCTCCCCCCGGGAGCCGTCCGCATGGGCCAGCTCGCCGTGGCCCCGGCCCAGGCGAACAGCTTCTCGGGATGGTCGTGGCCGAACGGCCGCTCGAAGCTCTGGTGCTCGCTGGCACCGGCACCGACGCCGTCACTGGAGACGTTGAAGTTCATGACTCTGAGCAGTTGGTCCACGTGTTCCCTCGTCAGGTCTCGTCGTCGCGTCACCGTGCGGCGGAGCGCCGCACATCATGACGTCGCAGCGGACCCGGCCGAATCGACATCGGCCCGAAGCTTTTTCTCGGGGCCCCGCTCATCACTCGGGGTTGGCGGGGGCGGTGGTGACGGCGACCGCGTTCGCTCCGCCGATCACCAGCATGGCGAGCCAGGACGCCGCGCCGAGGTGCTGGCCGAGCACGACGAGACCGATCAGCGCGGCGAAGACCGGGTTGACGCTCATGAACACGCCGAAGAACTGCGTGGGCACCCGCCGCAACGCCAGCAGATCGGCCAGGAAGGGCACCGCCGAGGACAGCACGCCGGCGGCCAGCGCGCAGGCCAGGGCGGCGGCGGTCGGGGGACGAAGGCACAGCACCACGATGCCGACGGGAAGGTAGAGCACCCCCGAGAGCGCGGCGGCGGCGGCCGAGCCCTCCAGCCCGGGCAGGCGGCGGCCGACGACACGGTTGAGCAGGATGTAGCCGGCCCAGCACACCGCCGCGAGCAGGGCCAGGGCGATGCCCGGGTAGTCGGTGGAGGGCGAGGGCCGGGCCAGGACGACCACCGCGGCCGCGGCGGCCACCGCGCACAGGGCGTCGATGCGCCGGCGCGAGCCGGCCAGGGCCACCGCGAGTGGGCCGAGGAACTCCAGGGTGACGGCCAGCCCGAGCCCGATGCGGTCGATGGCCGTGTAGAGGGACAGGTTCATCACGGCGAACACCATCGCGAGCCCGAGGACCGGACGCCACTGCGCCACCGTGAACGACCGCGGCCGCGGCCTGCCGACCGCCCACAGCACCCCGGCGGCCACCCACTGGCGGACGGCCACCACACCCGCGGGACCGATCACCGGGAAGGCGAGCGCCGCCATCGAGGCTCCGGCCTGGTTGGACAGGCCGGAGCCCAGCATCAGCGCCACCCCGGCCAGGCGCCCGTCGCCCCGGGCGGTGACGCCCTCATGAGAACCCTTCAGCACCATGCCCTCCACAGTGGAGCCGGCGCAGCCATACGCAAAATGCATTCACCGACCCATTGATACGCTCGGCGTATGGATGAGCGACGACAAAGTCCCGCCGATCTGGAACTGAAGCACCTGCGCTGCCTGGTCGCCATCATCGACACCGGCAGCTTCACCGACGCCGGCCCCGAACTGGGCATCTCCCAGGCCGCCGTCTCCCGCAACCTGCACGCCCTGGAACAGTTCCTCGGGGTGCGGCTGCTGCACCGCACCAGCCGCACGATCGCGCCCACGCCGGCCGGCGTACGGGTCCTCGCCCGCGCCCGCGTCCTGCTCGCCGGCGCCGACGACCTGGTCGCGGAAGCGACCGCCGGCCACGCCCGACTCCACCTCGGCCACGCCTGGTCCGCCTTCGGCCGCCACACCACCGACTTCCAGCGCCGCTGGCACGAGCGCCACCCCGAGGTCGAGCTGCGCCTCGTCCGCCACAACTCCCCCACCGGCGGGCTGGCCGAAGGCATGTGCGACCTCGCCGTCGTCCGCGCCCCGCTCGACCTGAAGCCCTGGTCGCATGCCCTGGTCGGCCACGAACACCGCATCGTCGCGCTCGCCTCCGACGACCCGTGGGCCCGCCGACGCAGCATCCGCCTCGACGAGATCCCCGCCCGCACCCTCGCCATCGACCGCCGAACCGGCACCACCGCCCTGAACCTGTGGCCCGAGGACCAGCGGCCCGCCGTCATCTACACCCACGACATCGACGACTGGCTCGCCGCCATCGCCACCAGCCGCTGCGTCGGCGTCACCCCCCAGGCCACCGCCGCCCAGTACCGCCGCGACGGCATCGTCTACCGCCCCCTGCGCAACGCCGCCCCCGTCCCCGTCCACCTCATCTGGCGCCGCCAGGACCCCCACCCCGCCACCCACGCCGCAGTCGCCCTCGCCATCGACCTCTACCGCGAGAAGCCCGACTCCCCACCGCCCCCGCGAAAGTGACAGCGGCACCCCAGCAGGGCCGCCGTCGCGGCTACCGGCGGTGCTCGGGCCTGCTGGGACTTCTCACCACTCGGGGGCTGGCTGGACGACGGTGGGGCCGCCGCGGTGAACCGTGTCGATGTGTTCGCGGGCCGGGGCGGGCAGCGCGTCGACACACGTCCGGGAGCAGGCGTTGACCAGCAGGGGCAGGACGTCGGTGGCGACCGGGAGGGAGATCCACACCTGGCGCAGGTCCGCGAGCTCGACGAGCCGTGCGCAGACACTGCAGGACCGGACCGCCTCCGTTCCCCAGATGTTGGGATCCAGGCGCTCGGGATCGTGTCGTGCCGCGTCCGGCGTCCTCGGCGCGAGCGACGGGAAGTGCGGGCGGTACTTGGAGTTGCCGTACAGCGCACGGGTGCTGACGGTGCTGCGGGCCAGCTTCGGGCACCGCGTCAGCTCGTACGGGAACCAGTGCAGACGGTGGGAGGTGTACGGGGTGAACTCCTCCAGGCTCTCCATCGCACCGATCTCCGGCGGAAGCCGGACCAGATTGCTGCCGTACAGCACCAGGTGCCGGACGGCGGTGAGCTTCGCGATGCTCGGTGGCAGGGTGATGACCTGGCGCCGTTCCTCGGCGGTGAGCTCGACCAGGGGCTTGAACACCTCTCGGCCGTCCGCGGCCGCCTCCTCGATCAGGGCGAGGAGACGCAACCAGCCCGGCGCCTCGGTGTCCTGGCGTTCAGGATGGAACGCCACGGGCGACTGCGGAGTCGACCCGCCCGTCCCCAGGCACGCACACCGATCCCGATCCGCCGTCTGTCCGACCGGGCCCACGGCCTCCGCCCAACGGTTCCCGAAAACGCGCGGATCCCCACCCTCACTCATGATCCGCACCCTATCTTCCGTCCCACGGTGGCATGAGGCCCGGCAGCCCCCGCCAGGTGTGGCAGGCACGGCTACGGCAGGGGGCCGAGGTCGCCTTCGATGACGGTCTCCGTGATCAGGGGGCGCTCCCACAGGGTGAGGAGTTCGTTCGCGAGGGCCATGATCGGGCGCAGGTCGTGGTCGCTCGGGGCCTCGATGGCGGCGGCCGACAGGCCGCGGGGGACGGCGCCGGCGTCGAGCAGGCAGCGCCAGTCCTCCGGGGTCAGCTCCAGGAACTCCAGTCCGGTCAGCCGGGTGACCTCCCGGGGGTCGGCGAGCGCCCCGGGGCCGGCGTAGAGGGTGCGGAGCCGGGGCAACCCGACGACAGGGGTCAGACTGACCGGTTCGCCGCGCCACCCTCCGAGGGTCAGGACCTCCAGGTCGGGGTGGGCCGCCGCCTCGACGCTGTTGGGGACTTCGCCGTGGAGCCTTGCCACCACCGGCATCGGGTCCAGGCTCCGACCGGAGTACCAGCTCCGGTCCGGGTCCCGCACCAGGTCGGTGAGGGACTCGGCGAACAGGCAGGCGCCGACGCTCCGCTCGTGGTCGAGCACGATGAGCTGCCCGAGGTAGCCGCGAGGGCCGGGGGTCAGGTCGACGACCACCAGGTCCCCGCCGCCGGTGTCGCCGATGACGATCCACCCGGGCGAGCCGACCAGGTCCTGCACGGCGGCGTCGGGCGGGGTGACGCACGCCTCCGTCGCCGCGTGCTCCCAACGGAACGAGGAGCGCGAGCGGTCGGCGATGACGAGCCCGTTCAGGGAGCTCAGCTCGAAGCCGAGCGCGTCGCCGACGCGGTCGGACGCCTCCCAGCACGCCTCAGCCTCCTCGACGTCCTCGTCGTTCTCCCTGTGCTCCCACCACCGCGCGGCGGTCACCCGGTAGAGCACCTTGATCTCCTCGGGCAGCGCCACACCCAGGCGGGCCTCCGCGGCGGCGATCTCCTCCTCGGTGGCGCCGGTCTCGTCGGGCATCCGCTCGCGCAGCGTCCGCTCCAGCAGCTCCAGGTCCACGGAGGGGGCCGGCGCCGCCCCGGGCACCGGCTCGGGCAGGCGCCGCCACGGCTCGGGCACCGCGCCCTCGACCAGGGTGAGCGCGCCGGGGTGGGCGTTGCCGATACCCGGGTCGACGGCCGGGCCGTGGTCGAACAGATGGAGCGCCGCCTTCCCGCTCGCCGGTATCTCCACGGCGAAGGCGACATCACCGGTCCCGGCCTCGATGAGCGCCGCCCGGACGCGTTCGATCGCGTCGTGCTGCTCCTGGTTGTCCGACACCAGCATGGCCCGCCCGGCCTTCGGGTAGCGCATCCTCACCGGCACGCTCCACCCTTGCCGGCCGATCAGCCCCGCCACCTCGCCGCCCGGCGCGGCGAGCGCCTGCGCGTGGTCAGCCCGCAGGAGCCGCAGCAGGGGCTCCCAGGTCGCGAAGTCGTACAACGAGGACGGCAAGGACGGCAAGGACGACGAGGGCGGCAAGGGCGACGACGAGGACAACGAGGGCCTCCAGCAGATCCGGTGATCACGGCAGTGGCGATTATGACGCCCACCCCCGACAGTTCGGAGTGCCCCGGGAGGCCGATGCACCTGGGCGCTACCCGTGCTGCCCCAGTCCGTCGCGCAGCAGGTCGAACGCCCGCTCGGCGGCGCGGACGGCCTCCGGGTAGCGGTCATCGGCGGACGCGCCGTCGGCCAGGCATTCCTGGTTCAGGACCGCCAGTTCCCGCTGCACCACGATCACCTGGGCGGCCACCAGGCGTGCGTCGAGCGGGTCGACGCCCGCTTCCAGCAGTGCCTCGGCCAGTGCGTCGCTTCCGCGCACGGTGTAGCGGATCATCCGCGCCGCCAGGCTCTCGGTACCGACGATCATGCGGAGGAAGGCCATGACCTCGGGGTCGTCGCACAGGCCGGTGTTGGGGTCGCGGTGTGCCAGGGCGTCGAGCATGGCGGCGCGCAGCGCCTCCAGCGGCGGCCGGCCGGCCGGGCGGGCGCGCACCGTCCGGGCCGCTTCGCTCTCGTGGTCGGCGAACCGCTGGAGTACGAGGTCCTCCTTCGTCGGGAAGTAGGCGAAGAGGGTCCGCCGGGAGACCTCCGCCGCCTCCGCGATCTCGGTGATCGAGACCTGGTCGAAGCCCCGGTCGAGGAAGAGTCGGATCGCCGTCGCCGCGATCGTCTCCCGGGTGCGTTCCTTCTTGCGTTCCCGCAGGCCCATCTGCTGATTCATGCACTCAGTCTACCCCGTGGTAGACTGAGTGCAGAATTGCACCCAGTTTCTTCTTTCGGGAGGTCATCGTGCGAACCGAGGTCATCGTGGTGGGGGCGGGCCCGACCGGGCTGATGCTGGCCTACGAGCTGACGCTGGCCGGGGTACCGGCCGTCGTCGTCGAGAAGCAGCGCACCCCCAGCACCCAGTCCCGGGCAGGCGGGCTCCAGCCGCGCACCGCCGAAGTACTCGACCTGCGCGGGCTGCTGGAGCCGCTGCTCGCGCAGGAGCCGTCCGAGACCACCGGCGGGCACTTCGCCACCCTGCCGGTCGAGCTGGACTGCCGGCCCTGGCGCACCCGGTACCCCCACCCGGTCAACGTTCCGCAGGTCCGGCTGGAGGCCCACCTCGAACGGCTGCTCGGCGAGCAGGGCGTACCCGTGCTCCGCGGCCACGAGGTGACGGCGGTCACGCAGGACCCGGAGGGGATCACAATCACGTGGCACGCGGACGGCACCCCCGGCGGCGGTGAGGCCCGGGACGGAGGTGAGATCCGCGGCCGCTACCTCGTCGCGTGCGACGGCGGGCACAGCACGGTCCGCCGGCTGCTGGGCGTCCCCTTCCCCGGTCGGGAGCGCCGGATGTCCGCCGTCGCGGCCGACCTCACCCTCGCCTCCCGGTCCGAGACGGTCCCCACCGAGCGCAAGCACTTCAGCCAGTACACCCGCGTGGCCGGCGGCTTCCACGCGATCCTGCACCCCATCGGCCCGGACCTGTACCGGATGCTGTTCGGCAGGCTCTCCGGACAGGGCCCGGACCGCGAGACGCCGGTCTCGGCCGACGAGGTCCGCGAGGCGCTGCACACCGTGTACGGCCCCGACACCGAACTGGGCGAACTGCGCGCCGCCTCCCGGTTCGGCGACGCCGTGCGCCAGGTCGAGCGCTACCGCGAGGGCCGGGTGTTCTTCGCCGGGGACGCGGCGCACATCCACATGCCGATCGGCGGCCAGGGCGTGAACCTGGGCCTCCAGGACGCGGTCAACCTGGGCTGGAAGCTCGCCGGCACGATCCGCGGCTGGGCGCCCGACGGTCTGCTCGACAGCTACCACGAGGAGCGGCACCCCGTCGCCGCGCGCGTGCTGCGCCACACCCGGGCCCAGGCCGTGATCATGAATCCCGGCCGGGACGAGGAGCTCGGCACGGTCCGCGAGCTCGTGACCGAGCTGCTGGGTCTGCCCGACACCAACCGGTACGTCTCGGGCATGATGTCCGGCCTGGACCTCCGGTACCCCGGCGTCGGCCCCCGGCTGATCGACCTGGACCTGACCACCGAGGACGGCCCGACCCGGGCGAGCCGGCTGATGCGCTCCGGCCGGGGCCTGCTGCTCTCCCTCGACGGCAGGCGGCGGTCGGTCGGCGACCGGTCCGACCGGGTCGAGCACGTCATGGCGAAGACCGACGAGGACGTGGACGGCGCCGGCGCCCTCCTGGTCCGCCCCGACGGCTACCTCGCCTGGACCGACACCGACGGCACCCCGCTCGACACGGCCCTCGCCCGCTGGTTCGGCTGAGGCCCCGGGCGGTTCGTCGGTACGCCGCGGTCCACGGCGCACCGACGGACCGCCCGTCGCGCTGTCGCCTCCTGCCGCACGGGGCATCCGCCGGTTCCACGGAGGCCTCACGTCGGGAGGAGCGCGGCCGACTCTATCTGGAGCATTCGATCCAGATAGGCTACGGTGAAACCATGGCAAGGACCCGGGAGTTCGACACCGAGGCGGCGGTGAGCCGCGCCATGGAGCTGTTCTGGACGCGCGGCTACGAGGCGACCTCGGTGCGCGACCTGACCCAGCACCTGGGGATCGGGCAGGGGTCCCTGTACGCGGCGTTCGGCGACAAGGCCGGCCTGTACCGGGCCGCACTGGACCACTACCGCGCCACCCTCGCGGCGGATGCGCTGCGCAGCCTGGAGGAGGGGACGGATGTCCGCTCGGCGATCCGCACGATGCTGATGGAGCGGGTCCGCATCGCCGCCGAGCACGGCGGTCGGGGCTGCCTTGCGGTCAATGCCGCCTGCGAGCGCCTACCGGGGGACTCGTCGATCCGGCGCACCGTACGGGACATGCAGGATGTCAGCCGGGACGCGCTCGCGGAGGTGCTGCGGGTCGCGGCGGAACGGGGTGAGATCGCGGCGCGGCACGACCCGCACAGCCTCGCCGCCTTCTTCGTCACCTTCCTCAACGGGCTGCTGGTCTCCTCGAAGATCACACCGGACCCCGAAGCCCTCGAACCCGTCGTGGAGGTCGCGCTCGCCGCCCTCGACTGATTTTTTCATGCCCGCAATCTGTATCGCACGATCCAGATTAGGGGCCGGACCCGCATCCGGCGCTCCACCTCTGCTCCATCCCTGCTCCATCGAAACGCTCCCTCTGCTCGATCGAAACGCTCCATCGACACTTCGGAGGACCCGTGCCCATCGCGCCCACCCCGAGTACGCCCGCTCTCGGCGGCAGCCGCTGGAACACCTTCCCCGCGGCCGGCACCGCCCTGACCGCCCGTGAGTTCTTCACGGCCACGGAGCCGCTGCTCCAGGGCGTCATCGATGACAACGCCCTCACCGCCGCCGACAGCGAGGTGCTGGAGACCCAGATCCGCGCGACCCTCGCCCTCGGGACCCGGGAGACCTCCCTGCCGCTGGCCGTCGGCCCGGGCAGCGCCCCGGCCACTCACGAACTGGGCGCGCAGGCCGAGGAGATCGGCCATGAGCTCGCCTCCTGGGCCGCCGCGGCCCTGGAGCGGCTGCTCGCCGACCGGATCGCGCTGCCCGCCGGCCCGCTGATCGTCCGCAGCCACTGCTACGGCCACCTGCTCACCCCTCCCGCGACCGACCTGCTCCTCGGCCGCCGCGGCGGACCCGTCACGATGCAGCTCTACAACGAGTGGCTGCACCAGGTCGTCCTGCTGCGCGACGCCCTGCTGCCCTTCACCAACTGGCAGGACGTCCCGCTGCTGATCACTCCGACCGGGCTGCGGCACATCGAACCGGCCCGGGACGCGTTCCTCACCGAACTCCTGGTCCGCCGGATCCGGCACACCAGCATCGTGGCCTTCGCCCGCCACGCCGTCATCGGCACCTCCGACACGTCCGGCGCCTCCAACCCCTCCGGCCCGGCCGGCTACGGCTTCGAGTCGAGCGGCGGCACCGCCCTGCCGGCCGTCCTCGACCAGCCGCCCCTGACCGCCCCCCGGTACCTGCTGACCTGGCGCCCCGACCCGGCCGCCGACGAAACCGTCACGCACGTCGCCGAGTTGCGGGACTACTACGCCGCGCCGCGCACCCTCGTCGAACACCTGCCGCCCGCCACCACCACACCGGGGCCGCTCACCGGCCGCATCACCGGCCGCATCGTCGCCGGGCCGGTCGCCGACGGGGCCCGCACCGCCGCCATCGAGCTCACCCACGACGGCGCCACCGCCCACGTCGACCTCGGCCAGGCCCTGCGCGGCCACCGCTTCGCCCACCGGCCGGACGGCGCCACCAGCGCCGAAGCGCTGCCCGCCGACGCACCGGCCACCAACCCGCCCGCCGCCGCGGACGTGTGGACGGCCCTGCGCGCACCGGGGCTGGTGTGGACGGAGGCGGGCGACGCCGTCCTGGACGCCACCGGCCAGGGCGACCTCGTCGTCCTGGCCCTGCTCGGCCGGCTCTACCCGGAGAACGTCACCCTGCACCCCGCCGACCACCCCGTCACCCACCCCACCGACCACCCCGCCGACCGGGCACCCGCCTCCGGCAACGGCCCGAGCCGACTGGTGGCCCGGGTCGACCCGCCGCGGACCAGCTGACACCCGCTCCACCTGGAAGGGGCCGCCCCTCGGTAGCCGACACCCGGCCACCGAGGGGCGAGTACGGGTCAGCCGGCCCGGTAGCGGGTGGCGAGTTCGGCTGGACGCCGGTGCCTTCGAGCTCGGCCGACAGCGTCTGGCTCATCGCGACCACGTGGGCCAGGGCGCCGGCGTAGACGGCGCGGCGGGGCAGCTGGGAGTGCGGGGCGGGGCCGCTGAAGGCGATCATGCCGGCCACGTTGATGATCGCGCCCCGGCCGCGCTCCTGCGAGGACCGTCGCCGTGACCGCGATCGTGGCCCACGCGGGGAGCAGCGGTCCGGCGGGGAGGACTGCGGCGGCGGTGAGGAGGATGCAGGGGAGGTACCAGCGCAGGATGGCGGCGAGGGCTCGCCGTGGCCGGGGCGAGACCCCACCGGTCAGCCGTGTGACCCCGCGGTCACGACGGTCACCACGGGACGGGGCCCTCCTCCTCGAAGAACCCTCCGGTGGGGCCGTCGGGGGCGATGGTGGCCATCCGGACGATGATCTTGGCGCACTGCTCGGCCGACACGGCGCCGCGGGGGTTGAAGTCGGTGGCGGCGGACCCCGGGTGGACGGCGTTGATCCGCATGGTCGGGAAGGCGTTGGCGTACTGGACGGTGATCATGTTGACCGCGCTCTTGGACGAGCAGTAGGCCACCATCGGGAAGGTCGCCTCAAGGCTGGCGGGGTCGCCGCAGCGGGCGAGGGAGCCGCCGCTGCTGCTGACGTTCACGATGACGGGGTGGCCGGCGGCCTCCAGCAGCGGCAGGAAGGCGTGGGTGACGCGGACGAGGCCGAAGACGTTGGTGGCGTAGACGCTCTCCAGGTCGGCGGCGGTGATCTCCGCAGGCGGGTTCCACCTGCCCGAGATGCCGGCGTTGTTGACCAGAACGTCGAGCCGGCCGGCCTCCTCGCGGATCAGCCGCGCGGCGGCCTGGACGGACTCCTCGCTGGTGACGTCGAGCTGTACCGCGCGGGCGCCGATCCGCTCGGCCGTTTCCCGGCCGCGCCCGAGGTCGCGTGCCCCGAGGTAGACGGTGTGCCCGGCCCCGGCCAGTTGGCGGGCGGCCTCCAGGCCGATTCCGCGGGTGGCTCCGGTGATGAGTGTGGTCGTCATGGCGTGCTGTGAAGGCGTCGGGCCCCTCGTGATCCGGGGCTCCTCGCGCCTTCACCTCCTTTCCGGGTGGGTGGAAAGCGCACGGTCGCGCCGTGCGCGTTCCTACGGTGTGCTCAGGGCTGTGAGCCGTTGTCTGCTCTCCTCGTCGGCGGCGGGCATGACCGCGAGGAACTGGTCGCGTTCCTGGGCGACGGTGAGGACCTGCCAGTCCAGCCGGACCTCGCCGACGACCGGGTGCAGGATCCGCTTGCTGCCGAAGCTCCTGCCGGAGACCCGGTAGGTGGTCCACCAGTGCTGGAAGTCGGAGTCCTCGGCGCTCAGCTCGGCGACCAGTTCGGCGAGCCTGGGGTCGCTGGGGTAGCGGCCGGCGTCCATCCGCAGGTAGGCGACGCACTCGCCCGCCGACAGGTCCCAGTCCGGCAGGCGCTCGCGCGTCCGCGGGTCGAGGAACGTCAGCCACAGGTAGTTGCGGTGCTCCTCGGGGACCGCGGCGAAGTCGAGCAGCAGCTCGGCCGCGAGGTCGTTCCAGGCCAGGATGTCCGTGAACCGGCCCAGGACCACGGCGGGCGTGGTCCGCAGATCGGCCAGTACGGCCAGCACCGCGGCGGGCACGACCTGGTGCCGTGAACGCCGCTGTCGGCGGGCCGGGGCCAGGTCGGCCAGCTGGCGCAGGTAGTCACGCTGGTCGTCGTCCAACAGCAGGGCGCGGGCCAGCGCGTCCAGGACACTGCCGGACGGTGCGGGCAGCCGGCCCTGTTCGAGGCGGGTGTAGTAGTCCACGCTGATCCCGGCCCGCCCGGCCACCTCCTCCCGGCGCAGCCCGGCCACCTTGCGGGACCGTTCGTACGCGGGAAGTCCGACCTGTCGGGGCGAGACCTCGGCGCGCCGGGCACGCAGGAACGTGGCGAACTCCCGACGCTTGTCGTTGTTCGTGCTCACACCGGCCACTGCGCCAGGGCGCCGCGCGAGCTGGGAGAACATGTTCTTCCCTGGAAGAACGTGTCCTCCCAGCCTGCACCACCGGACGGCTCTCGATCTGCCGGACGGTGCTCGTCGACGCCGAACAGAACCGGCAGGCCGCGCGGGCGGCACGGCGGGGCGCAGCGCGGCACTTTGGTGCGCCCGCGTTCTGATCGCAGCCCCGCCCCTCCACCCCTGCCGCCGGGCCGGGCGCCGGGTCCCGGGAACCGGATGTGCCACGGGCGGCGGTCTGCGGTGTGGCCAGCCGGGTGAACCTTCGCCAATTTGTCCGTATCACCTCGTTTATCACATTTTTTTAAGAAAAACTGACTGCAGAACAGCCCGGCTTGTCCTGCCCTGCTGCGCGGCGGCCCCGTGCGTCCAGTACTCGCCGACGCCGGCCGTTCGTCCGACAGGCCCTGGGAGCACCGATTCACCAGACACCGGCAACAGACGCGGCCACTGATCCGCCCGACGATGCGTCCGACGATGCGCACGACCCGGTGTGCCGAACGGTGCTGCCCGACCGAGGCCGCCGCCGATCGCGGCTGACGCTCCGCCGGCTCTCCCCCGAACCGGTCCGGACGGTGCGGCGCCCCCGGCGCGGGCGGGCGCCACCGGACGGACCGTAGGTCCGACTCCACCGCATCTCCCAGACCCGTGTACCGGCAACTCGGCCGGCCCCCTTCTGTTGCTCCCTCAACGCGCCGCCACACCATCCGCAACCCCCGTTCCGCTTCTCCGGGCCGACGCGGCCCCGGCGCAGGATCGAAAGGAATCGTCATGAGGCGCTGTGCGACCACACGCACGGCCCGGGACCGCCGCCGTGCAACCCCATCCGGCGTACGACGGCAGGGCGGGGCGTTGCACGCCCGGTCCCCGTACGGACCCGAGGCACGCGCGGCAGTGGCCGGACTGCTCGGCATCGTCGCGAGCATCGGGCGACTGGCCCGCAGGACCGCCGTCGCGCTCCTGCCACCACGCGAAGGCTCCGCCGCCGAGGCTCTGCGGGCCTTCCGCGCCGCGCTCGCCGTGCTGGTGGCGGTCGCCGCGACCGTCACCTCGCTCACACTGCCGGCACACGCCGCCCCGGCCACCCCGCGTGCCCCCTCCACCGGGAAGCCGGCGGGCCGGCAGCAGCCGGTGACGTTGGAGAAGACCGGGACCGACCTGGCGACCGGCAGCAGCACCACCACCACCCAGGGCGACACCGTCCAGTGGGTGGTCTCGGCCACCAACCCGGACGGCGCCCCCGCCAACACCGTGATCACCGACGTGATCCAGGGCGGCCCGGGCAGCACCCCGCAGACCCAGTCCTACGTGCCGAACTCGCTGAAGGTGCCTCCGGGCTTCAGCAGGCAGTGGTCCACCGACGCCGGCACCTCGTTCACGTCGACGGACCAGGGGGCGGCCACCAACGCGATCCGGGCGACCAACCCGGTGTTCGCGTCCCCGGCGACCGGTCAGGTGGTACAGATCCCACCGCCGTTCACCCCCATCAACACCGCCACCGGCGGCGACGGCTTCACGCCGATCCTCTATACCGCCACCATCAACGGCATGCCCACGCCCGAGGTGTGGAACATCTACCACCACGGCGCGTCCAGCCAGGCTGCCGTGGTCTGCACGGACCTGCTGACGAACGGTCCCTGTCCCCTGCCGGACGGCACACCGGCGTCCTGGCCCCAGCCGCTCAACTCCGCGGCCGTCGGCGGGACGAGTGGGGACCTCGGCAGCACCCGCACGCCCACCTACGTACAGTCCGGGTCCAAGCTGTACTACGCGGCCGTCAGCCGGGTGACCTTCGCCGAGATCGGCGTCGGCTGCATCGACCTCCAGGCGCAGAAGAGCTGCGGCTTCGTGCCTCTGCAAACCGGCTCCGGCAGTGTCGTCGGCGGCGTGGTGGAAGCGCCGAACGGTCTGGTCTACGCCGTGTCCGGCACCGGTGAGATCCTCTGCTACGACCCCACCGCCAACGCGTCCTGCGGGACCTTCTCCATCGGCCTGCCCCCCAACGAGGGCCAGGGCGGCTTCACCGGGGACTACTCGGGCACGATGACGGTCATCAACGGCAAGATCTACGTCAGCGACAACGAACCGGTGCCCAATCCCACGGTGATGTCCTGCTTCGACCCGACGACGAACGCGGCCTGCACCGGCTGGACCACGCCCAAGGTCCTGGTCACTCCGACGGCCGGCGGCGCCGCTCGCGCGGACAACGTCTTCGCCACGTACGACTCCGCAGGCACCGCCATCGGCGTCTGCTCGGTGGTCGGCGGCGTGCTCGCGGAGACCAACCCGCCGGTGGGCACCGTGGTCTGCTTCGACTTCGTCGGCAACCCGATCGCCGCGGCACCGGGCCTACAGACGCTGGTCAGCACCAACGTGGCCTCGGGCGAGAGCAACTTCCAGATCCCGCTGACCATCACCGCCCCCAACGGGCACCTGGACACCGAGTTCCCGTACTGGATCTACCTGGGCAACACGCCGACCCTGAACAGCACCGAGTACTGCTACGACTGGACCACTCAGTCGCCGTGCGGCTCGTTCGGCAACGCGGGCGTCGTCAACGGCCCGCCCAACGTCGACGGCGGCTACACCAGCCCCTACGGGTTCGCCTACGACGGCCAGTGCAAGTACAGCCTCGGCGACGTCGGGTTCCTGTTCTCGATGGACCCGACCACCGGCGCCTCCCCGTGCCTCAAGACCAAGGCGCAGGGCAGCCTCGACCCGAGCGCGTACTACTGCGACGGCAAGACGGGGCACGTGACGTCGTACGGCACGGTGAGCCTCGTCGACATCGATCCCACGACGGTCAACTTCGCGCAGTCGTCGGTGACCGTGAAGGACTCGAACGGCGCGGCCCTGGGCACGTTCCCCTTCGACACCACCACCATGAAAGCCGACATCTCGTCCGTCCCGATCAGCGCCTCACCGATCCAGGTCGTCGCCAACCTCACCCTGATCAGCGGGGCGTCGTTCACTCCGGACAACCAGCCGAAGATGCAGGTGACGTTCGTCGGCGACCCGCCGCAGGTCTGCTACCAGACCAAGGTCAGCGAGGACTGCACCGTCACCTCGGTGAGCGACCAGGCCACAGCGACCACCAACGGCATGGCCCCGGTCACGTCCAACACCGTCACCCTCCAGGTGACTCCCGGGCCGTCCTGCAAGCCTGAGCTGACCGTGCTCAAGGAGGTCTGCACCTCGGCGAACCCGGGTGACTGCGGGCCCGGCGGCAGCGGCCCCTGGGCGAGTCTCACCACGGTCGCACCGGGCGGTACGGCCTACTGGCGCATCACCGTCACCAACCCCGGGACGGTCCCCGTCACGGGCATCACCCTGACGGATGCCGTCACCCCCGCGTGCGCCACAGCGGCAGGAACGTTCAACCTGGCGGCGGGAGCCAACAGACAGGTCTTCTGCAACCTCCCCAACGTCACCGCCCCGACGACGAA
>NZ_JBHWIO010000059.1:42934-55590 GCF_042732075.1 Kitasatospora sp. NPDC059812 | reverse complement strand
CCACCCTCTACAACCCCGCCACCGACGCCGTCGAACTCTTCGCCACCAGCAGCCGCAACGAACTCGGCCACCTCTACTGGGACAACAAGGCCAAGACCTGGAGCGACTGGGGCACCATCGGCGGCCAGGCCGTGACCGGCAGCCCCACCGCCGTCGTGAACCCGGCCAACAACAGCGCCGAGGTCTTCATCACCACCACCAACAACACGATGGCCCACAGCTACAGCCTCAACGGCGCACGCTGGTCCGACATCACCACCATGGGCGACTGGCAGTTCAACGGCGCCCCCACCACCGTCTACAACCCCGCCGCCAACTCCGTCGAACTCTTCGCCGTCCGCAACACCGGCGAACTCGGCCACAACTACTGGGACAACAACACCAAGACCTGGGCCGACTGGAGCACCATCAGCGACTGGAAGTTCTCCGGCACCCCCTCCGCCACCTACAACGCCTACATCAACACCCTCGAACTCTTCGCCACCGGCACCAACGGCACCATGTCCCGCTCCACCTACAAGAACAACAACTGGCTCACCTGGGAAACCATGCCTGGCTGGACCTTCGCCACCACCGGCTGATTCACGGCCGTGCTGGCTCCTGGCGGAACACGCCATGAGCTGGGTGGGCGGCACATGACGCATATCGCCTGCCACAAGGCCTTCTAACGGCGCGGTAGGCCATGGTGCGGTGCTTCATTCCGTACCCCACGCTTCTGGCACCTAATTCCAGGGCTGCTGAAGCGTCGTGCTAATGGTTTTACGACGCTTCAGCACGCCCAGACAGAACGGATTCGTATATCTATGAGGGTGTCATTGACATCACGGGCCCGGTCGCGGTTGGCGGCCGGTTTCGTGGCCGGCAGCCTGTTGGCGGGGCTGCTGACAATCCCGGCGGTGGCGGCCGATGTGCCGTTGGCGACCGGGCCGAACGCGGACCGGGTGAAGGTGGTCGCGGTGTGGCAGGCGGGGGGGCCCTCGGTGCGTGGGGCCGCAGAAGCCGCGCTGACGGGCTCGGCCGACGACCTAACCATGTTCCTGGCGACAGGTCAGGCGGCGGCAGCCGAGAAGGATCTGAGGACACGGATCGAGGAACTGATCGCGACCTCGGGCCCCGGGGTGCGTGAGGCCGGTACCGCCGCGCTGAAGGGGTCAGCGGCAGACCTGAAGGCTTTCCTCGATAAGGATGCCAGGAAGGCTTACGAGGACGACCAGCGGGTTCTGCTGTCGCAGATCATGACTGCAGGCGGTCCCGGCGTGCAGGCCGCGGCCAACGCGGCTCTGGACGGTTCCTTCGACGACGTGACCAGGTTTCTGAATGTCGATCAGTACAAGGCAAGGGAAGACGACGACCGTGTCCGGCTCTCCCAGTTGATGACCTCCGGCGGACCGGAGGTGAAGAAGGCTGCGAACACCGCGCTGGACGGCACGATGGAGGACGTCCAGCAGTTCCTGCAGTACGGCTACCAGACCGCGGCAGCCCACGACCAGGAGACGCTGACCGTCGCACAGCTGGCGGACCTGACGAAGAATGCCTCCGCCCAGGCAGGAGAGCAGTCCCGGACTGCCAAGGACGCGGCGGGCAAGGCATTGGATGCGACCCGACTGGCCAAGGACGCCGCCGAGCGGGCTGCCACCGAGACCAAGGCCGCGCAGGGTTCGGCCGGGCAGGCGTCGAGCGCTGCCGGGCGCGCGGCGGACGCTGCCGGGCGCGCGGCCGACGCCGCCCAGACCGCGTCGTCGGCGGCCAAGGCCGCGAACGAAGCCTCCCGGCAGGCTGCGAACGCTGCGGCCGCCGCGGCATCGGCCGCAACGAAGGCGGGCAATGCCGCGTCCCGTGCGCTGGCTGCTGCTGCGGAGGCCGCCGGCGACGCCGGGAAGGCGGATTTGGCGCGTGCAGCGGCGGTGTCCGCCCGCAACGTCGCCGTCGACGCCCGCACCGCGGCCGAGGCCAGCAAATGGGCCGGCACCGCCGCCTCCCAGGCCCGCGCCGCGGCCCAGGCCGCTGCCTCCGCAGGTATCAACGCTGCTGCCGCCGCCCAAGCCGCCGCCGAGGCGGCAGGTTACTCGGGCGTGGTGGACGCTGCTGCCTACCGGGCCCGCCAGGCCGCCGCCCGCGCCAAGAGCGCCGCGGCCGAGGCCACCCGCGCGGCGAATGCCACTGTGAAGATCGCCAACGACGCCGCCACCGCGGCCGGCGATGCCCAACGGGCCGCCAGCGACGCCGCGACCCACGCCGACGCGGCCGCTGTCGCAGCCGAGGAGGCAGCCCAGCATGCCGGCGACGCCGGAAGCTGGGCCACCACCGCACAGGCTGCCGCCACCGCGGCCGGCGCCGGCGCCGACTCGGCCGCGAACTCCGCCATGCAGGCCCACAAGGTCGCCGACATCGCCCGCGCCTCCGACCAGGAGCGTCTGGACGAGCAGCAGGCCGTCGAGATGGCTGCCGCCGACGAGGCATCCCGCGAGGCGGATCGGAAGGCCAGGACCGCCGCATGGGAGGCCGGCAAGGCTACCCAGCTCGTGGCCGACACCGAACAGCTGATCAAAGACGCGACAGCCGCCGGGATAGACCCGAAGGTTGCGCTCCTCAAGGGCCGTCAGGCAGCGCTGCGGCTGCTGGACGCCGGCGGTCCGTGGACCAAGGCTGCTGCTCAGACCGCCCTGGAGGGTGATGACAGCGCCGTCCGGACCTTCCTGAACGCCGGCCTGGCGGTGGCCCGGGACCGCGACGACCGCACCAGCGTGATGGCGATCTCCCAGGCCCCGGGCAAGCTGGAGAAGCGTCTCGCGGCGGAGACCGCCTCGGTGGGCACCCCCGATAAGGTGCGTGCGTTCCTGGCGACCGGGCAGTACCCGGGCAAGGACGACGACGACCGGGTCTTGCTCTCCCAGATCATGACGGCCGGCGGCCCGGGCGTGAAGGAAGCCGCCGGCCAGGCCCTAGACGGAACGATCGACGACGTCCGCGCCTTCCTGGCCACCGGCCAGTTCAAGGCCCGCGACGATGACAATCGCGTCCTGGTCTCCCAGGCTCTGACCAGTGGTGGTCCCGAGACCAAGGCCGCGGCCCAGGCCGTCCTCTCCGGCCCGGCTAGCCGTTTGGTGTCGTTCCTGCAGACGGGCCTGCTCAAGGCCCAGCAGCGCGATGCCGTCACGGCCACCCACATCGCCACCATTCAGTCCTACCTCGCCACCATCGACGGCTCGGTTGCCCTCGCCCGCCAGTACGCGGCCGAGGCTTCCCAGTCCTACGCCACCGCCCGCGGTGCCGCCGACGAGGCCGCGGATTACGCTAACAAGGCCCGCGCTGCGGCGACCCAGGCCGCCGACTGGTCCAGCAAGGCCGCGGCCTCCGCCCAGCAGGGACAGACCTCTTCCCAGCAAGCCGCCGGTTACGCCAAGCAGGCCCAGGCCTCCGCGGCCTCCGCCAACGCCGCAGCACGAAGTGCCAGCGCCTCGGGGGCCATGGCCACCGGCTACGCGGCCCAGGCCCGCCAGTACGCGGCCACCGCCAAGAAAGCCGCCGATCAGGCCCAATCCAGCGCCGCAGCTGCCCACAAGAGCGCAGACGAGGCCGACAAGGCCGCCGCCGAAGCCTGGACCGCCGTCTGGCAGAAGCAGCAGACAGAGGCTGCCACCGCCGAGACTGCGGCTGGCACTGTTGGCAACGATGGCAGCGACGGCAGCGGCAGCGACAACGGCGGCCGGGCGTACTACGTCGAGGTCGTGCCCCACGATGACGTGAAGCCGGACATCGTCAAGGACGACATGTCCAAGTGCATCGTAGACGACCCCGGTACCCTGGGCGGCTGGCTCTTCGGCGACTCCAAGACCTGGCACAAGAACGACACGGGGGAGCAAGTCTGCACTGTCCCAGTCAAGATCAAGGTCTCCGGCACCGTCGACTACGTCATGCGCACCTGCCCCGAGGCTGGCCTCAGTGTCACCGCCTGCAAGGGCAAGTACAGCACCTGGGACACCCTCGTTCTCAACACCCAGCAACTTGACGGCAAGTCCCAGTACGACTCCACCATCGAGCTCACCTACAGCTACTTCGCCCAGCACTACAAGGTCTACTGTGGTTCCGAAGGCATGTGCGCGACTGGGGACAGTTCCCGACTGCTCCTCCATATGCTGACCGACGACTTCGTCAAGTGCTTCAACAACCCCGGCCTGAACGCCTCCTGTGGCTGGGCGGCGGCGACGTTCGCCCCCGTCGGCACCCTGACCAAGGCCGCCAAGGGCATCGTCGCCTTCCGCTTCGCCCTCGCGTCCGGCGTCGGCATCGAAGAGGCCAAACTCGCACTCCAAGCCACCCTCAAGGGCTACAGCGAAGCGGCGATCAAGGGCTTCAACTCGGCGGCCGACGCCGTCAGCAACTTCCGTCTCACCCTGACGGACGGCGTCGGGACCGAGGCGGCGCTCGCGACACTGCGGAACAACGCCGCCGTCGACCACTTGTTGTTCCAAGACCTCGAGGCTGAGGCAAAGCTGGCGACGGACATCCGCAGAGCCTGCAAAGCTAACAGCTTCCTCGCCGGCACCAGCGTACTCATGGCCGACGGCACAACCCGACCGATCGAGCAGATCCGCATCGGCGACATGGTGACGGCGACCGATCCGGGCACCGGTGTCACCGGTTCGCAACGCGTCGAGGCCACGATCTACACTCCCGACGACCGTGAGTTCACCGAGCTCACGATCACGGCACCGAACGGCACTACCGCGGCCATCACCTCCACCAGCCACCATCCGTACTGGTCGGAGAGCGGCCATGCCTGGCGCGACGCGGTTAACCTGATCATCGGCGACACCGTCCGGACCTCCGACGGCCAGGTCGCCCGGATCATCAACACCCGGCACTGGACGATGCTGCAGTCCGCGTACAACCTCACCATCAGCAACGTCCACACGTACTACGTGTTCGCCGGAAACACATCGATACTGGTCCACAACGACGGGGCTTCTGGCGATCCGAACCCGAAGGTGTTCGACAACCTCTTCCCGGAGGACAAGGATGGCTGGACCAGGATCTTCACTCCGGGCACGGTAGGGCAGCGCACCGGCAACTATGTGTACGTAGTCCTGACTGACGGTACTCTGCTGATCGGCAAGGGCGATGGCCACATCGCACTCACCAAGGGCGCACAGGTACTGGCGGCCGGCGAGGTTCGCTTCAAGAGCGGCAGGATGACCGAGGTGAACAACAAGTCCGGCCATTACAAGCCCCGGGGGACCTATGCTGAAGCCGCAGCTGTCGACGCCTTCAATAAAGTTGGACTCGAGGCGACAGGAAAGTATGTTGAGTACAAGTTCCCCGGCTGCTGACGATGGTGGATGCGGCCTCATCCTCGACAAGATCGACTTCCTGCTGAAGATCCAGCATCTCGCCGATGGCGTGGATCAGGTCGAGCCACTCCTCGAGGACTTGGCCGATCAAATCGACGGCGGAGGGGAGCGCTGCAGGCCCGCGGTCCGCGCGCGATTCTTCACGCTCATGCAGGACATCGACCCTTGGAGCCTGGAGGTCCTGCAGTACTGCATGTACGGCCTGCGGTGGCAAGAGGTACTCGACCATGCGGAGATCCTCATCCGACATGAGAAGGGCGTGAACCGGCGTCGCCTGTACGAGCGCCTCATCGAGTCGTTCGACGACGGCTGGCCGGAGCGGGAGTTCTTCCGCCGCTACTCGGGCTGATCCCGCCAGACGGTGGTGAGGGGATAGCTACCGCCATTGGTGTACATGCTCAGGTCACCTGAGCGGAAGCCCTGCCGAATACGTTCGGCAGGGCTTCTTGGCGCTTCGGCGAAATATAGACACGGCTGGCCCATCGATGGGATGTGGAAGTATCAAGCGGATCGTCCTGAGAGGACGTCTCGTTCCTGGTTCGTTGAGGTCAGGACCTGCGCCAAGTCGGGTGGATTCGCTGGCGAGGCAGCGGGCATGAGGCTACTGAGGTTTTCAGGGTGGAGTCGGTGGAGTGAGTGACAGGCCGGTGCCGGTCAGGCATCCCTCGATGAGGGTCGACTGGAGCTGGATGTGTCGCAGGCCTCGGCGAAGGGTGCGGGTGAGGTGGTCGGCGTCGGTGAAGGCGGCGTTCGCCATAGGGCCGCGCCGTAGGAGTGACCAGAGGCCTTCGACCGGATTGAGGTCCGGTGCGTACGACGGCAGCTGGAAGACGGTCAACCAGTCGTGCTCAGCCGCGTACCGTTTCATGCCGGCGGCCAGGTGTGTGTTCAGGTTGTCCCAGACCAGGACGACAGGGCCGCCGAGCTGGATGTGCGCGCGGACGGCGAGGTCGCGGTAGTCGGTCCAGGCGAAGCTCTTGCAGGCTCCCTTGAACGGCATGTGGAAGCGGGGCCGGTAGATCATCCGGCTCTTCTCTCCGGGTTTGTAGCAGCAGAGTGCGGCCACTGAGATCCGACGGCGGGAGCGTCCCCGGATACGGACGACGGGCGTGTGCCCGCGTCGGCCCCAGGTACGGGCGCGCGGCGGCGTCATCGCGAACCCGGCCATCCAGGCCCTGAGCGCCGCCGCGGTGCTTTTACCCGCGGCCACACCTCCTGCTTCCACAGCTCCACCGCGCGCTCGTCCCGCTCCAGCGCCCTGCGGGCCGGGGCCTGCCAGGACCAGCCGTGTCGTTTCAACAGCCGCTACACGGTCGCGATCGACAGTCGCGTCCGGAACCGGCGGCCGATCACCGCTTGGACCCGGGCCAGGGTCCACCGCTGGTCCTCGAACCCGTGAGCGGCGGGTCCTTTGCCCAACTCCTCCTCCAGTTCGACGAACTGGGCCGCAGACAGCTTCGGCACATTCGCAGGGCCCGACGAGCGCAGGGCCTCATTTCCCCCTTCACGCCAAGACCGTCGCCAGCGTTCCACCGACCGTTCGCCGACCCGCAGGTCACGAGCGATCGCCGAGGTCTTCTCACCGGCCTCGAACCGGGCAGCGGCCTCGAGCCGCACCTGTTCACGAAACGCCCGCCGCTCAGCGGTCAGGCCCCCACCCTGCGCGTACCGCATACCACCGGCATACCGCAGGGATCACTACCTGTCACTACCGACAACCACACGAAAACCTCAGTAATCATCGCGACGTGGTCGTACCATTGCGAGGCCAGTCCTCCTGGGACGAGACAGGGCGCCGCGGCCCGTGATCGGATGGCGCCAGCATCGCGTGCCGGTGGCGGACAGCGTCAGGCATGGAGGTGTGGAACCGAAGGGGCCGCCTCCCGTGGCTTCCCATGACGGCGACCGCGTGGTCGCCCTGAGCCTTCAACTCTCCCGAGCACACCAGGAACTGCGCCGCCAGGTCGGCCGCATCAGAGCCGGAATCGGACAGCGCCGCCCGGACGGCGACGCACTGCGCACCCACTGCCTGGCCTTCTGCGCCGCACTGACGGCACACCACCAGGGCGAGGACGAGGGCATGTTCGCCCGGCTGGTGCGCGAACGCCCGCAGCTCGCCGGGACGGTCGCCAAACTCGTCGAGGACCACGAGATGATCGCCGCCATCCTCACCCGGGTGCGCGAACTCGCCGACCGCGCCGCCGAATCGGCCGAACCGCCCGGCGAAGGACTGGAAGCGGTCGGGCGCGAACTCGACGGCCTCACGGCGATCATGGAATCCCACTTCGCCTACGAGGAACGGACGATCAGCGAGGCCCTCGACGGCGCGACGCCCGAGGGCAGTTGGCCAGACCGGGTGTTCCGGTTCGGCTGACGGGCGAGCCCCCGCCCGGCGGGGGAGCGGAATCCCGTTGCGAGGTGAGGGCCGGCGCTGTAGACATGCCGCGATGACGATTTTTCATTGCGCCGCCTGCGGCGAGGCCCTCACGGCCGACCTTGAGCCCCTCCCGGCGGTTCCGGCCCGGCACCTGTTCGAGGGCGAGCTCGTCAACGGCCGGCGACAGGCCCCGCCCACCATGTCCCGCGGCCACTACGCCGTCGATCCGCAGCCGTACGGACCGCCGTTCGTCCCGGCCGAGGACCAGGACGGCTGTCCCCCCGCCTACCCCGGCGGCCCGTGCATCAGCGACTTCGACGGAATGGTCGTCGTCTCGGCCGGGCCCCGGAACACCTTCGTCCTGCACCCCGACGACGGGACCGGCCTCACCGGGCACGTGACAACGAGCGGCCCACCCGGCTGCTGCGGAGCCCCCGGCGACGGCCCGCCCAACCGCGCCTGCCGCTGCGGCGCCGTGGTCGGAGGCGAGATGTCGGACTGCTACACCCCCTACGAACTCCACCTGCTGCCCGACGCCGTCCGCCCGGCCACCCACACCTCCGCCCGCTGACGCACGCGGTCACCCGGACCCGACAACTCCTTCATCCCACCCAGGAGTTGCCACTACCGGTCGTCGAACTCGCCCGCGCGGACGGCGGCGACGAAGGCCCGCCAGGCAGGGGAGCGGAAGCGGAGGACGGGCCCGTCGGGGTCCTTGGAGTCCCGGACGGGCTGCACGCCGGTGAGGCCGTCGGCGACCTCAACGCAGCCGTTCGACCCGCCGCTGTACGTGCTCTTGCGCCAGGTGATCGCCATCGCGGTTGCCTCCTGCGGGTGGAGTGGGAAGTCGATGGGGATGACTTCCCACCCCGGCGCCGGGTTAGGCGCAGGTGTCAGCGCGGGCCGGTCCGGATGCCGCCGCCCCGGGACCAGAGTTCTTCGACGTGTTCGGCGAAGCGGTCGAACATGCCGTTCTCCCCGCTGCGCCGCAGGTGCATCAGTGGCGAGTCGTGGCCGACGGCGCGGGCGAGGTGAGGCGTGACGAGGGCGTGCTCGTCGAAGCGGAAGACGGAGAGGCCGACATGGTTCGGACCGTCGTCCGGAGCGCTGAACCGGGCCTCGAAGCCCTCGGTACCGGAGAGCTTGGCCAGGTTCTCCAGGGTGACCCTGATCCTGGTGGACACCGTGAGCGCCACGTCCTCGACCTGCTCGCGCTGACGCGTCGTGTCGGAGTCCGGATCCCCGAGGAGAAACCGGACCCGGCAACCGCTCTCGGCCTTGCGCCGCAGAGTCTGAAGCAGCGCGGGCTGCTCCAGCCACACGATGTACCCGGCGAGGAAGACGTCGGACCTGGCCTCGGCGATCAGCTGCGCCCAGACCGACTGCGGGCAGGCCGAGCGGTAAGGGTAGACGGCGAACACCTCCCGGTCGCGCCCGGTCTTGACGTTCGCCCGCACGGTGTTGGGCCAGATCATCCGTTCATCACCCCCTGAGGTCGCGGCGGTGGGTTGAACCGAGTGGAGGGGTTGAGAAGGCCCCGCCGCTCATGGATCGGGTTGGCGGGGCCGGGAGTTGCTGCTACCGGGCGTCGAACTCGCCGGCGCGGACGGCGGTGACGAAGGCCTGCCAGGCGGGGGAGGGGAAAAGGAGGACGGGTCCGTCGGGGTCTTTGGAGTCCCGGACGGGCTGCACGCCGCTGAAGCCGTCGGCGACCTCGACGCAGCCGTTCTGCCCGCCGCTGTAGCTGCTTTTGCGCCAGGTGGTTGCCATCGCGGTTGCCTCCTGCGGGTGGAGTGGGAAGTCGATGGGGATGACTTCCCACTCCGGCGTCAGATAGGCCTAGTTGGCGTCGAACTCGCCGGTACGGGTGGCGGTGACGAAGGCCTGCCAGGCGGAGGAGGAAAAGAGGAGAGACGGGCCCTCGGGGTCCTTGGAGTCGCGGACGGGCATGAGGTCGGTGAAGCCGTCGGCGACCTCGACGCACTGACCGCCACTGCCGCTATAGGAGCTCTTGCGCCAGGAAGCGCGAGTCAGTTTGACGTCCATTCAAGGTCCCTCCGTACCGAGCGGATCATAGCTACTGAGTCGGCCTGATTCTTGGCCCCGGCCAGCAGTTGATCGTAGTCCCTGAGCAGGGCTGCGATCGACTCGGTATCGCGGTCGAGGTAGCCGCGCTGCTCGGTCTCGCTGTAAGCGATCATTTTGCGTGTCGGCAGCATCAGTATGGTTACTACGCGAGTGAACGGCCTGCTCTCGCCAAGAGAGTAGGGAGCCACCTGGATGAAGATCCTGGGTTGACTGGCCAGTCTTTCAAGGTGGAGTAGTTGCTCGATCATGACGTCTCGGCCGCCGATGGTCCTCCTGAGACAGCTTTCGTCCAGCACCGCGTGCAGAATCGGCGGAGGCGTTCGGCGCAGGGTTTGCTGCCGGGTGAGGAGGTAGTTGATGCGTTCTTCGGCTTGCTCCGGGGTAGCTGTGCCTCGCCTGATATTCCCCTGCTCCCAAGCAGTGGCGTATGCCTTGGTCTGCAGAAGGCCATGGATGACGTTGATCTCGAAGAGCTTGATCTGCTCCGCGGTCGACTCGTAGTTGGCGTACTCGGGGAAGCCTGGGACCAGGGCAGTGTGCTTGAGCTGCCAGTACATCAGCAGCAGGGTCCCGCCGGTCTGCAGGACCTCGTCGGCCTTGGTAGCAAACTTCTCACTCGGCGGTCGCTGCGCAAGTTCGACGAACGAGATGTAGGACGGGTGGACTCCGATCTTGCGCGCGAGCTGTTCCTGCTTGAGGCCCATCGCCCTGCGTGACCTGCGGAGTTGGACCCCGAACGGGGCCCAGGGGGATGACTGCGGGTCAATTTCCTTGATGTTCACCATGGCTGCTCCAACTCTCCAGGCCGCCGAGGTCAAGTCGTCTGCCACTTCCGATGCTAGGCGACACAGAGCCACCATGTGCACAGAACGTGAAACTCTGATCGCGGAAGGTTACTCCCATGGGCGATGTCCAAGTGCCCCGGCTGCACGGCTACGGGGTCCGCTGGGACCCGGAGGGCCGGTGTTACCGGGTGCGGAACGAGACGACGGGGGAGTGGCTGCGCAGCGGCACCTCGGGTGAGCTGGCTTCCTTCTCCTCGTTCTCCGCCGCCTTCAGCGCGTGGCGGGGGTTCGAGGTTCGGCGGCAGGTGGGGGCGTGATGGGGGAGAAGGTCTACCGCGCCACCGTCGACCAGCGGCGGCAGGCGGCCGACGTCCTCGACGACCTGACCACCGTCCTCGCCCTGGCCGGGGTGAAGTTGCCGTCCGTCGACGTGGATTGGGAGCACGGCCGCAGGACCGGCTGCTACCTCATCGGCCTCGGCTGCGCCCGCCCGTCCGAACTCCTGCGGGTCGTCGACCTGCTCCGCAAGGGCCTGCGTTACGAGCGCCTGACGCGTGACGGCTGAACTCCTCGTCCGCCTGCTGTGGTGGGCGGGCTTCTCCCTCATACTCCTTGCCGCCCTCAGGAAGTGAACCCCCCGATGCGCGACCCCCGCCTTCTCGCCAAGCCGCCGGTGTGCCGGCTCGGCTGCCTCGTCCTCGTCCGCAACCCGCGCGGCGACGTCCTCCTCGTCGACCCGGACTACATGGACGGCCTCCTCCTGCCCGGCGGCGCCGCCCAGCCCAACGAGCCCCCCAACCTCGCCGCCGCCCGCAACCTGCATGCCGAGACCGGCCTCAACCTGCGCCTCGCGGACGTCCTGGCCGTCGACTTCACCCCCGCCGACCGCTACCTGGAGCGCCTCAACCTGGTCTTCGACGGCGGCACCGTGCGCGATGACACCCGCCTCACCGTCCCGCCCCGGCACCGCAGCGGCCTGTTCGGCGCCCGCTTCGTCCCCGCCCACGAACTCCCGGACGTCATGGCCCCCGCCCAAGCGGCCCGCACCGCCGAAGCCCTCGCCAACCGCGCCGTCCCCCTCCTCCTCCACGGCCAACGCACCACCTGCGACGAGAACCGGACCCCGCCGCGCTAGACCGCCCGGCGGCGGACGCTCAGCTGACGCCCCGCAGGACACACAGGGTTCCCTGCGGGGCGTGGAACGCCTGCCGCACCTCCCACGCGCCGCTCTGCCCCGCCTTGACGTTCACCGCCGTGTCGCCGAGGGCGAGCACCGTGGCCTTCGCCGAGGTGAAGTAGACGACGATCCGGTAATCCGCGTCCCGGCCGCCGGGGTTCACCGCGGTGCCGGCCGCGCGCCAGCCGTCCTTGGTCGCCTCGCAGGTGCCGATGGCGACCTGCTTGCGCTTCTCCTGGTCGTTGGCGACGGACGACGGCGGCGGCAGTGTCGGCTGCTCCAGCACGGCGATCTCACCGCTGCTTGCAGCCTCTCCGGAGGGTGCAGCCGTAGCGGCCTGCACGTCCTGGCTACCGCCGTTGTGGGGCTGGCGGCAGCCGGACAGGGCGGTGAGGGCGAGCAGTGCGATGCCGGCGGCGGCACCCGTTCGGGCCTTGTGCTTCGTTTCGTGCATCTCTTACTTCCTTCGGCTGTGGGCGGCGCCAGGAACGATCACACCGGTGTCACCGCGGAGGGGCCCGGCTTGTCTTACCGTGCCGGTGCGGCAGGCGCGGGCTCGGCGGGCCTGGCGGTGGCGGGGGTTCATCCGTTCGGCTGCGGATCGCTCCGTCGCCCGCCCCTCGCCCACGAGCCGGACGGACGACGGACGGACGACGGACGGGCACAGAACGGCGGCGGCCCCCGGAGCACGGGCTCCGGGGACCGCCGCCGTCAGCCGCCGTTTGCTAGCCGCGACGACGGTTGCGGCGCGTCACCAATGCCAGCCCACCGCCGAGGAGCAGGAGGCTCCCCGCCAGCCCGGCCAGGTGGGTGTTCGCCCCGGTGCTCGGCAGGTGGCCGTGCGGCGGCTTCGCGGTCACCGTCGCGCTGGACGGCGG
>NZ_JBHWIO010000059.1:24249-42835 GCF_042732075.1 Kitasatospora sp. NPDC059812 | reverse complement strand
GGGAGGTCACCGGCGGACCGGACGGTGGGGTGCCCGTAGCCGTCGCCGTGTTGGTGACCTTCCCGCTGTCGACATCCGCCTGCGTGACGGTGTAGCTGGCGGTGCAGGTCACGGACGTGCCGGGGGCGAGGGAGGCCGCGCCGGCCGGGCAGGTCACCACGGGTGCGGTGCCGCTGCCCGAGAACGCCGTCTCGTTCACCGTCACATCGGTCAGCGTGGCGCTCCCGGTGTTGGTCACCAGGAAGCTGTAGTCGACGACCTGCCCGACGGCCGAAACCGTGGTCGGCGAGGCCGACTTGACCACGGTGAGAGCCGGGGCCGGGGTGTTCGGGACGCTGGTCGAGGACGGCGGGGAGGTCACCGGCGGACCGGACGGTGGGGTGCCCGTAGCCGTCGCCGTGTTGGTGACCTTCCCGCTGTCGACATCCGCCTGCGTGACGGTGTAGTTGGCGGTGCAGGTCACGGACGTGCCGGGGGCGAGGGAGGCCGCGCCGGCCGGGCAGGTGATCGCGGGCGGGGTGCCGTTGCCGGAGAACGCGGTCTCGTTCACCGTCACGTTGGTCAGCGTGACGTTGCCGGTGTTGGTCACGAGGAAGCTGTAGTCCACGACCTGCCCGACGGCGGTGACCGTGGTCGGGGACGCGGTCTTCATGATCGTGAGCGCGGGCGTCGCGGGGACCGGGGTGTTGGTGAAGGTGCAGACCACCAGCGGGCTGTTCTTGCCCTCCACCGTGGGTGGGAACGGCAGGTTGAAGGTGGTCGCGCCGGTGCCCGAGGCGACCGGGGCGTTGCCGTTGGCCGTGTCGACGCAGTCGTAGGCGGTGGTGTAGTTGGCGAGGCTGCCGGAGGCGGCGGTCTCGGTCAGCGTGTAGGTGGTTCCCGACACGGCGATGACCGGGCCGGCGGGGGGTGTCTGGATGCCGGTGCTGGTGCCGGTCGTGGTGGCGGTGTTGCCCTGGGTGACGCCGCCGCCGGTGATCGCCAGGTTGAACTGGTCGTTCGACGTGGTCGACGAGGCGAACCGGCCGACGATGTTCTTCTGCAGGGCCAGGGTCGGGTTGGTGGAGCAGGCGCCGAGGTCCACGGACAGGAACGCGTTGTTGGAGTACGGCGTGGGCCCGGCCGTGATCACGCCGGTGTTCGGGTTGAGCTGCTCCAGGAAGGTGGTGGTCCCCGAGGCGAACTCGATGTAGAGCATTCCGGCGTTGTCGAAGGCCGCCCCGTTGAACGAGTTGCTGTCCGGGTTGGGCAGGGTGCTCAGCACCGTGTCGGTCAGCGGTACGCCGGTGGCCGACCCGGTGGTGGGGATCGGCCCGGCGACCCGGCCGATGGCGGCGTCGGTGCCGACGGAGGAGAGGGCGTAGAGGTTGCCGCCCGCGTCGAAGGTGATGTCGCCGTTGGGGCCGGAGGCGCCGGTGACGGGCAGGTTGAACGTGGCGATCACGCCGGGGATCGCCGTGTTGGTGGTGGTGTTGAAGCCGTAGAGGGTGGCCACGCCGGGCGTGGTCGCCGTGCCGGGCTCGAAGCTGGCGTAGTAGTAGATGCCGTTGACCGGGTCCACCGCGCCGGAGACGAAGGAGTCGGTGGTGGCGCCGGCGGTTCCCGTGTACGTGGTCCAGGTCTGGGTGGCCGCGTTGTAGCCGTACACGTTGACGGACCCGGCGACGGTCGGGGTCTGGTCGACCACGTAGGCGGCGGTGCCGCCGTCGGTGATCCCGAGGGCGTTGGTGAAGCCCGACCCGGCGGGGAGCGTGCTGACCGTCGTCGCGGTCACGCTGGATCCGCCGACGCTGCCGGCGGCCAGGGCCAGCAGGGTGCCGTTCGCGGCGGTGGAGGAGCCACGCTGGATGGCGTAGATCGTGTTGCCCGTGCAGTCCAGGGGGTCGCCGGGTGCCCGGGGCAAGCGGCCGAGCGGGGCGGCGCTCGGCGGGGCGGCCGCGCTGCTCGGCCCGGCCGGTCCGGCCGCTGCGGATGGCGCGGCCTCCGGGGACGGGGCTCCTGGAGCGCTGCTCCGGCCGGTGGGCGTCGCGGCCGGTGAGGGGTCGGCCTGCGTTGTCGTGGCGCCGGTGCCGGGGTCCTTCCACTCCAGTACGACGAGGCCGTTGCCGCCGTCGCCGCTGTGGCCGCCGCCGTCCTTCGCCGCGTCGGCACTGGTGTTGGCGCTGGTGTTGGTGCTGGTGTCGGTGCTGTTGACGCCCGCGATGGACGGCGCGAAGCCGCCGAAGGCCGCCCCGGTGACGTACTGGCGCTCGGTCACGTGAGGGGCGAGGCCTTGCGACCCGTCTTCAGGACCGGCCCCGGCAGCGTCGGCGCCGCTCGCAGCCGCGCTCGTGGCCGAGGCCGTGCCGCCGTCGGCTGCCAGCAGGGTGTCCGCGGGGGTGTGCGACTGGCCCGACCGGATGGCGGAGGCGCCACCGTTGCGGGCCTCCGGGGAGCCCGAGCCGTCGGGACGCGACCGCCCGCCCTGGCCCGGCACCACCGTCAGCCGCTGTCCGGCCGTCACCTCCAGCAGCGCGGTCGCGTAGGCGCCGGCGGCGCCCGGCCGGTTCGCGTGGTCGCGGCCGGCCGCGGCGGTGTCGCCGTCGGCGGCCGCACCCGCACCCCAGGCCTTCGCCCTGATCGAGGAGACCCCGGTGGGGACGGTGAAGTCCTGGTCGCTTCCGGTATAGGCGAAGGACAGGCAGTCGGTGTAGCCGGCATCGGCCGGGCACGTCTGAGCCGCGTGCGCGGCGGGGGCGGCCAGCAGCGGGACGAGCGGCACCGGCGCCAGCGTCAGCACGGCCGCCAGCATTCCCGTCCAGCCGCGCCGTGTCGAGCCCGCCCTCCTCGGCGGACGGGCCAGGGCTCTTCCTGGCGTCTCGAAGGCTCGGGCCAAGCCCCAGTGGCGTCTGACTTCGGGCATCGGGGACTCCCCAGGGTGCTCGCGGGACTCTTGGATGACGGCATGAATGCGGCCGTAAGGTGACGAAATGACTATGCCGTCCGTGTTATCCGGGCTGATCCGGCGCGCTGGAGAAGTCATCCCGGCGGCCCATGCGAGCGAGCTGACAAACTGACGACGGACTGCCGAGTACGGCTGTCGGAGTGACGGCTGACGCCACGGCGGTCACGGCGGTCACGGTGCCTCGCCTGCAAGCGGGGCCTGCAAGCGGGGCCTGCAAGCGGGGACCGGCGCGGGGTCCTCCCCCTCGCGCGCTGCCCGCAAACGGACGGCCGGGCGCGGCAGGTCGGCGGAGCCGCCGTCCGTGCGAAGCCCGTCGAAGGCCTGCGGGAATCTGAACTCGCGTTCTGCTGTGCGGAGTTGACCTGGCAGGCCGCCGGGCTCACTGGCGAGCCGTCGCCCGCGCCTCGGCGTCAGGGTCTTGGCGCCAGGGTCTTGGCGTCAGGGTCTGGTGGCGAAGGCGGTGATGTCCGCCAGCGGCGGCTGGTAGCCGTGGGTGGTGTCCACGTGCAGGTGCGGCACCGGCAGGGACGGCGGGGTGAAGTCGTCCAGCAGGTTGCCCGGGCCGGGCGGGGCGGCGAGGAGCGCGCGGTCGGCGTGCGCGGCGCGGCGCGGGTGCGTCGTCAGGCGGGCCCGGATCCGGGCGCGGGCCACTGCCGGGTCCACCCGGCAGTGCACGATCCGCAGTTCGGTGTGCCCGGCCAGCGGGGTCAGGCCGGGTCGCCACAGCCGGTCCTGGAACGCGGCCTCCGCCACCACGCTCACCCCCGCGCGCACCAGGACCTCCAGGACGTCGAAGAACGCCGCGCGCACCGCCTCGTCGGGGTTCCCGGCCCGGGTACCCGCGTGCACCAGGCCCTCCTTCAGCTCGTCCCGGCACACCGCCGGGCAGCCGAGGGCCTGTGCCAGCGCGTGGGCCAGCGTCGTCTTCCCGCTGCCCGGCCCGCCGCTCACCACGATCAGCACCTGTGGACCCCTTTCGTCAGGTCAGACCACGTCAGGCCAGGTCAGGCCAGGTCAGGCCAGGTCAGGCCACGTCAGGCCAGGTCAGGCCAGGTCAGGTCAGGCCAGGGCGCGGAGCAGGCGGTCGGCGAGGGTGGGGTAGGGGCGGCAGTCCAGGACGGGCAGGTGGTGGGTGCGGGCCTGGTCGGCGAGCCAGTGGGAGTAGCGGGCGCTGACGGCGGCGCGGCGTTCCTGCGGGCCGCAGTCGGGCTCCCGCTGGGCGTAGTTGGCGCTGATGCCGGCCGCGTCGCCCTCGTGCAGGAACACGGCGCGCACGACGCGGCCCTGCCCGGCGGCCTCGGCGGCGGCGCGGGCGGCGGCGGCCGGGGTGAGGTAGTCGCCTTCGACGATCGCGGGCACGTCGACGGTGAGGCGGTTGCGCACCACGCCGAGCAGGGCGTCGTCCAGGGCGCGGGCGGTGGCGATCTGCAGTTCCAGGACGCGGTCGGCGGGCAGCGCGTCGGGGTCGTCGAGGCCGTCGAAGTGGTGCAGGCCGGGGTGGCCCTCGGCGGTGGTGGCGGCGTGCAGGGCGGCGGCGACGTCGTCGAACTCGACCACGAACGCGCCGCTGTGCCGGGCGAGTTCGGCGGCGGCGCGGCTCTTGCCGAGACCGGAGGCGCCGCCGAGCAGCAGGACGTCCCAGGTGGGGGCGCTGCCGTTGCCGTCCCCGTTGGCGCTCCCGCTGCCGTTGGTGTCGTTGCTGTGCATCCGGGCACGGTACCCGCCGCGCGGGGTGGGGCGGTAAGCGGTTTCGGGGGCGGGCGGGCTCTGAGGGGTGAGGGAGGTGTGGGCCTTCCCCGCCTGGCCCCCGGCGCCCGACAGCCGGCCCCGGCCCGGTCCCGTCCGTCACCCGCACCCGCCCCCGGCGCGGCGCGGGTGACGGGAAGCGGGTCGCGGGAGGCGGAAGCGGGCGTCAGGCCTCAGGCGTCGCGCGGCGCCCCGTGCCCCGCCGGCGCGGCCCCGAGGCTCGCGCCGCGGCCCGCCTCCGAGGTCGCCGCCCTGGCCGGACGCCTGGAGGGCCCCGCGGCGCAGGTCCTCGCCGGCGGCGCCGGGCCGCTGGCGGGCCGTCCGGTGCTCAACGTCCTGGCGACCATCGGCCACCACCCCGACCTGCTGGTCGCCCTGGTGCCCCTGCTCACCCAGCTCGCCCAGGGCCTGACCCCGCCCCGCGAACGGGAACTGGCGATCCTGCGCACCGCACCGGCTGTGCCTACGAGTGGCACCACCATGCCCGCCTCGGCGCCGCCGCCGGCCTGACCGGGCCCGAGATCGCCCGCGTTCTCGGCGGGCCGGACGCCCCCGGCTGGAGCGAGGGCGACCGGGCGCTGCTGCGGGCCGTGGACGAGCTGTGCGGGGACCGCGCGCTGTCCCCGGCCACCTGGCGTGAGCTGGCCGCCCGCCACTCCACCCCGCAGCTGCTGGAACTGCTCGCCCTCGTCGGCGCCTACGCGCTGGTCGCGGGCATCGTCAACAGCTGCGGCGTCCCCCTCGACGACTGGCTCACCCCGCCCGTGGCGGCGGGCTGGCCGTCGTCGACCGCCGTGTGGGGAACCGGAGTTCACCACACGGCGCGCCCGCGGACCGGCCCGCGGTTCGGCCGCCGCGTCCGGTTCAGTCGTCGTGCAGCGGGCGGCGCACCGCCCAGGGCAGGACGAACCACAGCCCGGCGAAGATCAGTGCGACGACGGAGGTGATGGCCAGGGCCGTGGCGGTCCCGAGCACGACGTCCAGGACGAGCAGCACGGCGCCGGTGAGCGCGCAGGCGAGCAGCATCAGGCCCAGCTGGGCGATGTGGGCGGAGACCTTGACGATCCGCGCCTTGCCGGGGTGGCGGAACAGCCCGCGGTGCAGCGCCACCGGGGTGGCGAACACGGCCGAGGAGATGACGGCCAGCAGCAGGGTGGTGACGTAGACGTCCTGCTGGCCGTCGGTGAGGGTGGCGAAGCGCGGGGTGAAGGCGACCCCGAGCAGGAACGCGAACACGATCTGCACGCCGGTCTGCAGCACCCGCAGCTCCTGGAGCAGTTCCACCAGCCGCCGGTCGGCCCGGGCCCCCGGGCTCTCCGGGCCGGACGGGGACGGGGCGACGGGCGGCCCGGGTTCGGGCTGGGGCGGCGGCGGGGTGCTGGTCATGCGTCACCTTGATGTCGGAGGATGCCCCGGCTTTCAGGTCGGGGAGGAGCTCGGTTTTCCGCGTGGCGGGTCGGGGGCGGCCGTTTTGCCGCTCACCGGGCCGGTGTCCACCGCCCCGGTCCAAGCACCTTTGTCAGACCGTCAGGCTATGTTGCCGGTCATGGCGATCACGGCGCAGGACACGGACGGGTGTACCGGGCATGGCCGGTACACCTACCGGCTGCGATGGACTGCGCGCACTGCGATGCGAGAACCAAGCACGCACTGCGGCTGGGACTGCGCACCTATACCTGCACCACGTGCGGAGCCGTGTCCCCCAGGGACAAGAACTCCGCTTACGTGATGCTCAACCGGGCAGGTCTGAACCCGGCTGACGCTGATGGCAGAAGACCTTCCGGGACGCCGTCCCGGAAGGCGGCCTGAGTCACCGATCCACCCGACAGAAGCCGGAATCCCCGGCGTCAGCCGGGGGAGCAGTCAAATTGTGCTGGCCCGCCGTCCGGTGCGGCGCCGTCCAGGCGGTGCTGCCAGGCGGTGAGGAGGGTCTGCAGGGCGGTGGCCTCCTCGGGGGACAGGAGGGCGAGCAGGCGGTGCTCGTTGCGCAGGTGGGCGGTGAACGCCTCGTCGATCAGCCGCAGTCCGGCGTCGGTGAGGGCGACGACGCGCCCGCGCCGGTCGCCCTCGGCGAGGCGGCGGGTGACGAGTCCGGCGCGTTCGAGGCGGTCGATCCGCTTGGTCATCGCGCCGGTGGTGACCATGGTGTGGGCGGCGAGTTCCCCGGGGGCCCGTTCGTAGGGGGCGCCGGTCCGGCGCAGCGCGGCCAGGACGTCGAAGTCGCCCTCGCCGAGGCCGTAGCGGGAGTAGACCAGGGCGAGTTCGCCGGTCAGCCGGGCGGCGAGGCGGTGCAGGCGGCCGATGACGGCCAGCGGGGAGACGTCGAGGTCGGGGCGTTCGCGCCGCCACGCGGCCTGGATCAGCGCCACGTGGTCGGCGTCCGCGCCCGGCGGGGAGGGCGTCCGGGGGTGCTGCTGGTGCTCCATGGGGCCATCCTACCGCCAGTACCTTCCCGGGAAGGTATATTGCCTTCCATGGAAGCCAATCTGCGGTGGGTCCTGCTGACCGCGGTCGCGCCACTCGCCTGGGGCGCCAACTACTACGTCACCCACGCCTACCTGCCCGCCGACCGGCCCCTGTGGGGCGCGGCCCTGCGCGCCCTGCCCGCCGGACTGGTCCTGCTCGCCCTGTCCCGCCGCCGCCCGCACGGGCCCTGGTGGTGGCGCAGCGCCCTGCTCGGACTGCTCAACACCGCGGTGTTCTTCGTCCTGCTCTACCTCGCCTCCCAACTGCTGCCCACCAGCACCGCCGCCACCGTCATGGCCGCCTCCCCGCTGGCGATGCTGCTCACCGCCTGGGCACTGGCCGGGCAGCGCCCGCACCGCGCCCACCTGGTCGGCGCGGTGGTGGGCCTGGGCGGGGTGGCGCTCACGCTGCTCGGCGCGGGCGGCGCGGTCAGCGGGGCGGGGCTGGCGGCGTCGGCGGCGGCGATGCTGGTCTCCTGCGTCGGCTACGTGCTGGCCGCCCGCTGGCGCGAGGGCGCGGACCCCCTGGCCGTCACCTCCTGGCAGCTGACCGCCGGCGGCCTGATGCTGCTGCCCCTGGCCGCCGCCGCGGAGGGCGCGCCCCCGGCGATGGACGCCCGCACGCTCCCGGCCTTCGGCTACGTCGCCCTGGTGGCCACCGCCCTCGCCTTCGCCCTCTGGTTCGCGGGCCTGCGCCACCTGCCGGCCGGCACGGTCGGCCTGCTCGGCCTGCTCAACCCGCTCGCCGGCGTCCTGCTGGGCGCCGGCCTCGCGGGGGAGGGGCTCGGCACGCGCCAGGTGTGCGGGCTGGCCCTGGTCCTGGCCGGCGTCCTGCTCGGCCGCCCCCGCGGGCCCGCCCGCCCTGCCGAGCTCTCCGTCGCGGCCGAATCCGGTACCCGCATCAGGAGTTGACGAATCGTCAGTCCATCAGCCAGGTCGGATGGTGATCCAGGACGGCACACGCGGCCCCGGGGGAGCGGTGCCCGATCGCCACGTCCACGGCCGCGTCCGCAGTCGCCGCCCGACCCCGCCCCCGCCCGGCCCCTGCCGCCCGCGCCCCCGCTGCGCCGCGCCGGCGCCCGCTGCCCGTAGGCTGGGCGGGCCGTCACCGGCACAGACCGTCACCAGTACTGACAAACACGACAGAAGCGGGCAGGGGCATGCAGTTCGACGACCAGGGCGATCTCGACACCTCGCAGGTGGACGACCGGCGCGGGATCCCGGGCGGGAAGGTCGCCATCGGCGGCGGGGCGGTGGGCCTGATCGTCGTGCTGTTCGCGGTCGTCCTGGGCGTGGACCCCCAGCTGCTGGGCCTGTCCTCCGGCGGCGGCTCCACCACCTCCAACGGCGCGCACACCGCCGGCGAGGTGCAGCAGGCCTGCAAGACCGGCGCGGACGCCAACCGGCGCCAGGACTGCCGGATCGTGGCGGTCACCAACAGCGTGCAGGAGTTCTGGCGCGCCGAACTGCCCAAGCGCACGGGCACCGCGTACCGCAACGCCGAGACGGTGCTGTTCACCGGTCAGGTCTCCACCGCCTGCGGCCCGGCGACCTCCGCCGTCGGCCCGTTCTACTGCCCCGGCGACCGCAAGGCCTACTTCGACCTCGGCTTCTTCAACGAGCTCTCGGCCCGCTTCGGCGCCAAGGGCGGTCCCTTCGCCGAGTCCTACGTCGTCGCCCACGAGTACGGCCACCACATCCAGAACCTCCTCGGCACCATGCAGAAGGTGGGCGGCGACCGCCAGGGCGCCAACAGCGCCTCCGTGAAGCTGGAACTCCAGGCCGACTGCTACGCCGGGGTGTGGGCGCACCACGCCACCACCACCCCGCAGCCCTCCACCGGGCGGCCGCTGATCGCCTCCCTCACCGACCAGGACATCGCCCAGGGCCTGGACGCGGCCGCGGCCGTCGGCGACGACCGGATCCAGAAGCAGGCCACCGGCCGGGTCAACCCGGAGGGCTGGACCCACGGCTCCTCCGAGCAGCGCAAGACCTGGTTCACCACCGGCTACCGCACCGGCGACCTCGCCCAGTGCGACACCTTCGGCAAGCTCTAGCCCCGCGAGCTCTAGCCCCGCGAGCTCTAGCCCCGCGAGCCGGCAGGCCGGCTCCCGGAGTGCGGCGGCGCGCCCCTGTCAGATGTCAGGGACCGCCGCCGCGCCCGCGTTCCTAGGCTGCTGAGCACCGGCCGGACCCCACGTCAGGCCGCTCACCAGCCAAGGGAGAACCATCCATGCGCAGGATCACCCACGCCGTCGCCACCCTCGCCCTCGCGACCGCGGCCCTGACCACCCTGACCACCCTGGGCGCCGGCAGCGCCGGCGCCGCCGACGGCTCCTGGGCGGGCTGTCCGTACGGGGCGGTCTGCGTCTACCCGCAGAACCAGAACCCGGCCTCGGCCCCGAGCGAGGTGTACTGGAGCTACGGCGCGCACAACCTGAGCAACCAGTACGGCAACCACTGGGTCCTCAACAACCAGTCCGGCGGCGCCCACGCCCACCTGTGCAAGGGCTCGGGCGGCGGCAGCTGCGTCTACGACATCCCGGCGCAGAACGGCGTCTGGTACGACCTGGGCCCGATCAACTCGATCACCCTCGACCGCCCCTGACGCGTCGTTCCCGACGCACTGCCCCTGACGCACCGGTACCACCGCGCACCGGTACCACCGCGCACCGGTACCACCGCGCACCGGTACCACCGCGCACCGGTACCACCGCGCACCGGTACCACCGCGCACGGGGGCGCCCGCCGCACGGGGGGCGGCGGGCGCCCCACCTCCCTGACGCCCCGACAGGTTGATCGACTCTTGAACGGCGGGCCCCGCAACGGGCGCCGCCGTTCCGTCATTTGGAGCTTCCTCCAGGTTTCAACTCCCCGTCAGTGTTCATGAAGATAACGAGTAGAGGCGCATCGCCCACAGTCTGAATTTACTTATTGACGTCATGTACGCGTTCAGGTTTAACTCCCCCCACCCCGCCGCAGAGCCGCGGCGACGTCAGGGAGAGGCACCCCCATGAACGCAGCACTGCGTCGCGTCCTCATCGCCACCACCGGCATCTCACTGGCCCTGTCCATGGCCGCCTGCGGCAAGGCGGGCGGCGACAAGAAGGACGCGGCCGCCTCCGGAGACGGCAAGTCCATCGGGCTGCTCCTACCCGAGAACGCCTCCTCCACCCGCTACGAATCCTTCGACCGCCCCTTCGTCGAGGCCAAGGTCGCCGCCCTGTGCGCGGACTGCAAGGTCCTCTACAACAACGCCGAGGGCAGCGCCGCCAAGCAGAAGCAACAGTTCGACACCCTCCTCGCCCAGGGCGTGAAGGTGATCATCCTGGACCCCTACAACGCCAAGTCCACCCAGGGCTGGGTCCAGGAGGCCGCCGCCAAGGGCGTCAAGGTCGTCGCCTACGACCGCCTGGCCACCGGACCGGTGGCCGCCTATGTCTCCTTCGACAACGAGAAGGTCGGCGAACTCCAGGGCCAGGCCCTCGTCGACGCCCTCGGCCCGCAGGCCGCCGACGCCAACGTCGCCATGATCAACGGCGACGAGGCCGACCCCAACGCCGCCGACTTCAAGACCGGCGCCCACAAGGTCCTCGACGCCAAGGTCAAGAAGATCGTCTACGAGCAGTCCGGCCAGTGGGACGCCACCATCGCCGGCCAGAAGATCGGCGCCGCCGTCACCCAGCTCGGCAAGAACGGCTTCCAGGCCGTCTACTCCGCCAACGACGGCATGGCCGGCGCCATCATCACCCAGCTCCAGGGCGCCGGCATCAAGGTCCCCGTCGGCGGACAGGACGCCGGCCTCGACGCCATCCAGCGCATCGTCAACGGCGACCAGGCCTTCACCATCTACAAGGCCTACCGCCCGCTCGCCGACTCCGCCGCCGAACTGGCCGTCGCCCTCCTCAAGGGCAAGGACGTCAAGACCGTCGCCACCGCCACCGTCGACAGCGCCACCGACAAGGCCATCCCCGCCAAGTTCCTGGACGCCAAGGTCGTCACCAAGGCCAACATCGCCACCACCGTCGTCGCCGACGGCCTCTACAAGGTCTCCGACATCTGCACCGCCGACTACGCCGCCGCCTGCGCCGCCGCCGGCCTCAAGTAGCCCGGCCCGCCCAGCCGCCCAGCCGCCCAGCCGGCCCCGCCCAGCCGCCCAGCTCGACCCGGGTCCAAGTCCACCACCGCAGAAGAAGGTTCATGTGACAGGCGCACCCGTCCTCCAGCTGCGCTCGGTCTCCAAGCGCTTCGGTGCCGTCCAGGCCCTCACCGATGTCGGCCTCGACGTCCACCCCGGCGAAGTCCTCGCCCTCGTCGGCGACAACGGCGCCGGCAAGTCCACCCTCGTCAAGACCATCGCCGGCGTCCACCCCGTCGACGAGGGCACCATCACCTGGCACGGCGAGCCCGTGCGCCTGACCCGCCCCCAGGACGCCCAGGCCCTCGGCATCGCCACCGTCTACCAGGACCTCGCCCTGTGCGACAACCTCGACGTCATCGCGAACCTGTTCCTCGGACGCGAGAAACGCCGCCACGGGCTCCTGGACGAGGTCGCCATGGAGCAGCACGCCCGCGAACTCCTCGACACCCTCGCCATCCGCATCCCCGACGTGCGCACCCCCGTCGCCGCGCTCTCCGGCGGCCAGCGCCAGGTCGTCGCCATCGCCCGCGCCCTGGTCGGCGAGCCAGCCCTCGTCATCCTGGACGAGCCCACCGCCGCCCTCGGCGTCGAACAGACCGCCCAGGTCCTCGACCTCGTCGAGCGGCTGCGCGAACGCGGCCTGGCCGTCGTCCTCGTCAGCCACAACATGGCCGACGTGCGGGCCGTCGCCGACACCGTCGCCGTCCTGCGCCTGGGCCGTAACAACGGCGTCTTCCCCGTCGCCGGCACCACCCAGGAGCAGATCGTCTCCGCCATCACCGGAGCCACCGACAACGCCCACGCCCGGCGCCAGGCCCGCCACACCGAGGAGGAGGACGCCGCATGACCACGCCCAGCACCCCCGCCGACACCCCCGCGGCCCCCGGCGCCGACCCCCGCCTGCACACCCGGGCCGCCGGCCCCGCCGGCTACCTGGACGCCGCCCGCCGGCGCCTGGCCGCCGGCGAACTCGGCTCCCTGCCCGTCGTCGTCGGCCTCATCCTGATCGCCGTCATCTTCCAGTCCGTCACCGGCCACTTCCTCCAGGCCGACAACCTCACCAACATCACCCGCTTCATCGCCGGCCCCGGCCTCATCGCCGTCGGCGTCGTCTTCGTCCTCATCCTCGGCGAGATCGACCTCTCCCTGGGCTCCGTCGCCGGCGCCAGCGCCGCCCTCGCCGCCGTCCTCGCCGTGCGCCAGGGCGTCGCCGAATGGCTCGCCGTGCTCGCCGCCCTCGCCGCGGCCACCGCCATGGGCCTGCTGCACGGCCTCTTCTTCGCCCGCGTCGGCGTCCCCGCCTTCGTCGTCACCCTCGCCGGCATGCTCACCTGGAGCGGCCTGCAGGAGTACGTCCTGGGCGACCTCGGCACCGTCAACAACCGCCACGGCGGCCTCATCGCCACCCTCGACACCACCTTCCTCGGCGACGGCGACATCGCCTACGCCTGGGCCCTGGCGGTCCTCGCCCCCGCCCTCTACCTGCTCGCCCACCTGCGCACCGCCCGCCGGCGCACCGCCGCCGGCCTCACCGCCCGCCCCACCGCCGACACCGCCATCCGTACCGGCGCCCTGGCCGTGCTCACCCTCGCCACCGCCTACGCCCTCAACCAGGACCGCGGCCTGCCGCTGCCCCTGGTCGTGCTGGTGGGCGTCGTCGTCCTCACCGACTTCGTCCTGCGCCGCACCTCCTACGGGCGGCAGATCTTCGCGGTCGGCGGCGGCGTGGAGGCCGCCCGGCGCGCCGGCGTCAACGTGGCCCGGGTGCGGATCTCCGTCTTCATGCTGTCCGCGTTCCTGGCCGGCCTGGGCGGGCTGTTCTACGCCTCCCAGCAGGGCTCCGCCGACAAGCAACTGGGCGGCGGCAACGTCCTGATGAGCGCGATCGCCGCCGCCGTCATCGGCGGCACCAGCCTCTTCGGCGGCCGCGGCAAGACCTGGTCCGCGCTGCTGGGCATCCTGGTGATCCAGTCCATCACCACCGGCCTGGACATGGTCCACGCCGCCCAGGCCATCCAGTACATGATCACCGGCGCCGTCCTGCTCGCCGCCGTCGTCCTGGACTCCCTCTCCCGCCGCACCCGCGCCACCGCCGCCCGCACCTAGCGAAACCCGAAAGACCCGGGCCCCTCTTCCCCGGCCTGGCGCCCCGCCGCATCGCGGGGCGCCAGGCCAGGAAACGCAGCGCCGCCCCGCCTTTCCTTCCCGGCCTCCGGCAACCGGTTGGCGACCACCCCATCGTGTCGATGGGCTGACGCGTTCGCCGCAGGAGGGGCGGGCAGTCCGGTGTTCGCAGGTAAAGGCAGGTCAGACGCTGTACTTGTCGTGCGGGGTGCCACGCTCCCACACGGCCTCGAACGCGCAGGAGACGAGACGAACCGTCGCGGAGTCCTCAAAGAAGGCGAACCCGGGCTCGGCCCAGTCGCCGTACCCCGTGAAGAAGTGGAACAGCACCAGCTTGTCGTCGATCAGCCAGAAGTCGTTCCCCGGCAGCGCGATGTCCGACGCCTGACTCCTCGGCAGCCACCGAACCAGTTCCCCGGCCGCCAGGTTCATCGGGGTGACCGCGTGCTCCCACCGGATGTAGTCGGTCACCGGCTCGGACACGATCCGGGCCCGCCGCATGACCACGCCACGACCGACCGTCTCGCGGACGAGTCCCAGCCACTCGGGCCACCACGACGCTTCGGGGTCCAGCTCGATCTCGCCGGTGCGGGAGAAGCGGTCGATCTCCTCGGCCTCGTCGCCCACGGCGTAGGAGTCACGCATCTCCAGATGAACCGCGGTCCTCTGAGCGCTCCTCAGCAGCGCGGCGAAGTCGGGCACGTTCGACACGTTCGACAGCCTCCTTCAGGATCGGGGCCATGCGGGCCGGGGTCCGGATCACGGACTCATGAGCGGGAATCCCGAGCGTGCGGCCGGGAACCCACCCGGTCCCTGCGATCTTCTCGCAGAGCGCGTCATCGGCCGCCCAGTTCTGCACGATGACCTCCGCCGCCCGTGCCGGGGTCGATGCCCACGAAACCCAGGGCCATGACGATCTCCAACGTCTGCGGAGTTGCGAGGACGCGCACCACCGTCAACCCTGCGAATCAGAATCACAACCCGGCATGCACGACATTGCACGAACCCGGCCAGAGCCGCAGATGAGCCGGACGTATCCCACGGCCGGCGTTGCCTCTGGGCCTGTTGGATTCCAACAGGCCCAGAACACACGAAGGCCCCTAGAAACCGCCGTGTGGTGCCGAGGCGAGTGGAGGTGGAGGGTGTCGGCGGATGGCGGCCCTGAGGTCCGGCCGCCCCGGGCGCCACTCGCATGTCCGCGAGTGGCGCCCGGCTGACCTGGACGAGCCGACCGCGCTGCACAGGAAGTCGGCGGGGGCGACTTCCTGCGCACGGTGGGGTGTTGCTCATGGGTGGGCGGCTTGGGCTTGGGTGCGGCAGTGGGTGAGGGCGGGTTTGATGCGGGGCCGGGGGAGGGGGTGACGGTGAGGAGTTCGCTGAGAAACCGCTGGGCATCGGGTCGGCCTTGCCCTACGATCGCGCGAATGATCACTCATGGAGCGATACTCGACACCGCCCTCGCCCGGATCACCGCTGGTTACGTGTTCCCCGAGAAGACGGCGGCCATTGAAGTGGCGATCCGGAACCGGCTGGCGGAAGGCGCTTATGAGGGCCTGGACGAGCGGGGGCTGTGCGAGCGGGTCACGGAGGACTTGCAGGGGGTGTGTCCGGACAAGCACCTGCGGCTGTTGTGGAGCGAGGAGCCGCAGTCGATGGACGAGGAGCCGGAGGACGTCGCCCGGGCCCGGTTCGAGCGGTACGCCCGGGAGAAGAACTACGGCATCCGGCGGGCAGAGCAACTCGACGGCAACATCGGCTACCTCGATCTGCGCATGATTCCCCCGGCCGGGGTGGGCGGTCCCGCGATCGCCGCCGCGATGCAATTGGTCGCTTCCACCGAGGCGTTGGTCATCGACCTGCGGCAGTGCAGCGGCGGCTCACCGGAGGGCGTTCAGCTGTGGTGCAGCTACTTCTTCGCTGACGACGAGGTGCACCTCAACGACATCTACGACCGGGCTACCGACTCCACCCGCCAGTACTGGACCCTCGGGCACCTCGCCGCGCCGCGCTATTCGGACCGGCCGGTGGCGGTGCTGACCAGCGACTTCACTTTCTCCGGTGGGGAGGAGCTGTCGTACAACCTGAAGGTGCTCAAGCGGGCGACGCTGGTCGGGCAGACGACGCGTGGTGGCGCCCACCCGACGGCCCGTATTCCTGTTGCGCCGCATGTGACGGTGACCGTGCCGGCGGCCCGCTCGATCAACCCGGTCACCGGCACCAACTGGGAGGGCGTTGGCGTGGAGCCGGACGTGGCGGTTGCCGCTGAGGACGCGCTGGAGAAGGCACTGGAACACCTTCGCGCGTAGTTGAGTCCCCCGGCTGCTCAGTCCTGAGCAGCCGGGGGGCCTATGCGAGGCAACTGGTGCGGCGCGGTCACGCTCAAGGCTCTCAGCCACCCCCGGGGCCCGCCGCCCCCGTGAGCGGCGGGACCCGGGGGCAGCGGGTCAGGCGGGGTGGATGCCCGGGTTGCCGGCCTGGGTGACGAAGGAGGCGGCGGTGGTGACGGTGCCGCCGGGGCGGGTGATGTGGGAGACGGCGCGGTAGTCGGCGCGGACCTGGTGGCGGTCCAGGGTGAGCGTGGTGTAGCCGCGCCGCCCGTCGTAGAACTTCATGTGCGGGTTGGCCGACATCAGGTTCTGCCAGTTGGACGGCTTCTCCTCGCCGTCGCCGTCGCTGCTGATCGAGGTGCCGACGAACTCCACGCCCACGGTGCGCGAGTCCGGCTTGTCGAAGTCGCGCTTGACGTCCAGGGCGTAGGCGACGTGGACGTCGCCGGTGAGCAGCACCAGGTTCTCCACCCCGGCCCGGTCGACGGCGGTCAGGAAGCGCTCGCGGGCGGCCGGGTAGCCGTCCCAGGCGTCCATGGAGAGCTTGGAGCGATCGGCGGTGGTGTTCTTGCGGCGGGAGAAGACGACCTGCTGCGGCACGACGTTCCAGGTCGCCCGGGAGCGGTGCAGGCCCTCGGCGAACCAGCGTTCCTGGGCGGCGCCCATCAGGGTGCGCCGCGGGTCCTCGCTCTCCGGGGTGGGGTACTGCCAGCCGTCGCCGTTGGCCTGGTCGTCGCGGTACTGGCGGGTGTCGAGGATGTCGAACTGCGCCAACTGCCCGAAGTGGACACGCCGGTAGAGGGTGAGCTCGGTGCCGCGCGGCTGCGGCATCCGCAGCGGCATGTTCTCCCAGTACGCGCGGTAGGCGGCGGCGCGGCGGGCGATGAACGGCGCCGGGTCCTGGCCCTTCTCGGGGATGCCGGCCGCGTAGTTGTTCTCCACCTCGTGGTCGTCCCAGGTGACGTACCAGGGGTGGGCGGCGTGCGCGGCCTGGAGGTCGGGGTCGTTCTTGTAGAGGGAGTAGCGCAGCCGGTAGTCCTCCAGCGTGGCGGTCTCGTGGTTGAACAGCGCCGGCAGGGTGCGGTCGGTGTACTTGCGGTCGCCGCCCGCCGCGTCGATGCCGTACTCGTAGATGTAGTCGCCGACGTGGAACACCGCGGCCAGGTCCTCGTCGGCCAGGTGGCGGTAGGCGGTGAAGTAGCCGTCCTCGTAGGCCTGGCAGGACACCAGCCCGAAGCGGACGGCGTCCAGCCGGCGCCCGCGCTCCGGCGCGGTGCGGGTGCGGCCCACGGGGCTGCTCCAGGCGCCGACGGTGAAGCGGTACCAGTACACCCGGTCCGCGTCGAGGCCGTCGACGTCCACGTGCACCGCGTAGTTGAACTCGGCGTGCGCGCGGGCGCTGCCGCGCCGCACCACCTTGCGGAACCGCTCGTCGCGGGCCAGCTCCCAGCCCACCCGCACCGAGCCGGCGGGCGGCAGCCCGGCGCCGGGCTCCAGCGGGCGCGGCGCCAGGCGGGTCCACAGCACGACGGCCCCGGGCAGCGGGTCGCCGGAGGCCACGCCGAGGGTGAACGGGTTGCCGGTGATGGCGCGCGGTCCGAACTCGGCGTCCTCGGCGTGCGCGGACGGCAGGTTGACGGTGAACGCCAGCGCGGCGGCGGCCGAGGTGACGGTGAGGAAGCGGCGCCGGTCCAGCCGCGCGGCGGCCTCGCGCAGCTGCTGGTCGGGGGAGGGGCGGTCGGCAGGGCGGGTCATGGGGTGAAGGCCTTTCGCTGCTCGGCGGTGTGCGAAGGAATTCGAGTGGACCGCGCGGTACGCCAGGGGTCGGAATTCCGGCAGCCGAGTGATTATCTGATGGGGGAACCGTGAAGGTCCGACAAATCCCCCCGGGTGGACGGAAATGGACGCGCGTAGCGCCCCCCGCGCGAACCGGTCCACTTGGCCCGCGACCGCAGACCGTCCCGCCCCCGAACGGGCCCGCCACCGGCCCCGGCCCGCCCGCAGGCCCCGCCCCGCAGTCGGCCGGCAAAACCCCGAACCCGCACGAGGGGACGGCTGCTCCGTACCCGGAACGGGCCGCGCGACCCGGGCCGCCCCGCACTGCACAGGGCCGCTGGCCAAGTCAAGAAAAACCACCCGAACGGGTGGGTCCACTTTTACGCCGGAGCGCGGTCGTGATGTACAACACGCTGGCACCCCAAGCGAGTTGACTGATAGGAATCACCCCGGGGGACCCGCCCATCAGCTCACACCTCTGGGAGGGAACCATGAAGAACCGCTTTGTACGTCGTGCGGGTGTTGTGGTGGCCGGCCTCGCCGTCCTGACAGTCGGCTTCGGCAGCACGGCGGCCATGGCGGCCGCCCCGGCCCCGGCCCCGGTCGCAGTGGTCCAGAACGTCACGCCCGCCATCACGGACGTGCAGACCTGGACCTACGTCACCGGCCCGCTGGAGACCACGCTCACCCTCGACACGACCGCCCGCTCCGCGTCCATCGTGGTGTACGCGAACGTGCCGTTCCTCGGCAAGGTCAAGGTCGGCAGCGCCTCCGGCAGCCTGACCGAGGGCATCACCTTCCACCTGGGCCTGTCGCCGTTCGTCAACGGCACGCAGAGGTTCTACCTGGTCGGCGACGACGTGCACCTGTACTACGACTTCGACGCGCTCGGCAAGCACTACACGGGCGACGTCAAGCTCGGCACGCTCCCGCCGTTCTAGCAGCCCCGCTCCACACCACCGGCGCGGGGCGCCCCCCCCCCCCCCGCCCGGGCGGGGGGGGGGGCCCCACAACAACCACCACCCCCGCCACCACCACACCCACACCCCCCCGCGACAAAGAA
>NZ_JBHWIO010000059.1:8062-24239 GCF_042732075.1 Kitasatospora sp. NPDC059812 | reverse complement strand
CAGTCTCTCACACAGACCTACACACCCACACCCCCCCCCCCCGCCCGCGCCCCCCCCCCCCCCCGCGCGCGGGGGGGGGGCGGGCCCGGACCCACACCCGCACCAGCCGCCCGGCTCCCGCCACGGCCACCCCCGCGAACGCCCTACAACTGCTGCGGCAGCCAGCCGTTCTGCACCGCCCGCATCCCGAACTCGAAACGACTGCGCGCACCCAGACGCTCCATCAGATCCGTCGCCACCCGCCGCGCCGTCCGCGACGACACCCCCAGCCGCTTGGCGATCGCCTCGTCCGTCAGCCCCTGCGCCAGCAACCGCACCACCGTCGCCTCCGGCGCACTGAGCCCGCCCTCGTCCCGCACCGCCGACGGCCCCAACTCCCGCGCCTGGCCCCACACGTGCTCGAACAGCGCACACAGCGCCACCAGCGTCCCGTGACCGGTCAGCACGACCGCCCCCGCCCGGGTGTCCTCCCCGCTGACCGGGATCAGCGCCGTCGCCCGATCGAAGATGATCATCCGGGTCGGCAGCTCCGGCGCCGTCCGCACCTCCCCGCCCAGCTCCGCCAACCAGCCCACATACGCCACCGTCGGCTGGCTGTTGCGCACACTGTCCAGGTACACCGTCCGCATCCGCACCCCCCGGCCCAGCAGATCCCGGTCATGCGGCCGGGACGCCTCGATGCTCTCCGGAGAATGCCCGCCACCCGGCGCGAACGTCATGATCTCCGCCGTCAGACCACGGGCCAGCGAAGCGATCCGGTCCCGGATCTGGTCCAGGCCCACCAACTGCTCCACCCCCGCGTGCGAGGCGGCCGGCCGCAGATCCGCGTACTCCGCGATCAACTGCGCAGCCGCCGCCCGGGACGCCTCGATCCGCAGCTGCTGCGCCGCCAGATCAGCCTGCTGACGGGCCATCAGCAACTCCATGCCGACCTGCGGCGACACCGCACGCAGCTCGCCCTCCCGCTCGTAGGAGGGCCGGATCAGCGCCAGCTCGCTCAGCAGGTCCAGACAGCGCCGGACCTCCTCCTCGCTGCGCCCGAGCCGCTCCGCCAGCGCCCGCACCCCGTCGCCGGGATGCGCGAGCATGCTGCGGTAGACGCTCTCTGACACGGCATCCAGCCCGAGTGCGGTCAGCATGCCTCGTTACCCCCCGGTGTGTAAGGCCTGAATCGCCAATCGCTGCGTACGCGATCATCGCACGCGAGTGCGAGAGGGGGCCAGCAAGGGCCCTTGGACGGTTCCGGACACCGCCGGAACCGTCCAGGTTGATCCTCTATGCCGGGATGTCGACGGTTCGGCAGAGTCCGTTCCATGTACCTGATTCATGCCGAGATCCAGGCCCCGGTCCCGGCCCCGGCAGCGGCGCTCGCGCCCGACACCGCCGGGGCGCTGCTGGCGAGCGCGCGGCCCCAGGAGCGCATCGAACACGTCGCCGTGCACGAGGGCGCCGGCCCCGGCGCCGTCCTCGGCGTCTACCTGGTCGCCGGCCGGCTGAGCGCCGCCGAGACCGTCGTCGACACGTTCTGCCGGCGCGCGGTCGAGACCGTCCCCGCGCTGCACGGCTGGACGCTCACCCGCGTCGGAGCTCCGCTCGTCGCGCCGTTCTACGAGCGCCTGCTGGACTGATCCGGCCCGGCTGGACGGATCCGGACGCTGCCGCTTCCGTCCACCGGAGAGCCCTTCCACCCGCCCTGAACTGCGACGAAGCTAGTACTCGCCAGCAGGGCCCACCGCCCGGAGGCAAACCGGCCGAGCGTCTACCGCGGGACGCGACACCGGACTCACCGTCACCCGCCCAGTTCTCGAAAGAGGTCCACTCCCATGCTTCGCACCCCGCTCGCCAAGGCCGCCGCGGTCGCCGCCCTCGCCCTCGCCGCCGTCCTGCCGATCGCCGGCCAGGCCTCGGCCAACACCATCTGGGACGGTCCCACCCCCGCCCCGGCCGCCACGACGGCCAACACCATCTGGGACGCCCCCGCGCCGGTCACCACCCCCGCGCCGGTCACCGTCACCCCGGCCAACACCATCTGGGACTGACCCGACCCGCGCCGGCCACTTCCGTGAACACCATCCGGGACTGACCCGCCCCGCCGTCGCCCGAGGCCACCCGACCGCTGCTCCTGCAGGGCAGCCGTCCGCCTCCCTCCGGGCCACGCCCCTCGACTTCCCGCGCCCGCACCGGGCGCCCACCGCCGCTCTCACACCGTCAGGACGCGTCGTCATGCCCTCCGCGCTCTCCAAGCTCGCCCGCATCACCCTCGCCGCCTCCATCGCCGCCTCCGGCGCGATAGCCGCCACGGCCTTCACCACCACCGCGGCCCACGCCGCCGCCTCGTCCACCGTCGGCGGCCAGATCACCCGGTCGGAGATCCTCTCCCGCGCCCAGTACTGGTTCAACCAGAACCCGGGCCTCACCTACAACCAGGGCGCGACCTTCCCCGACTCCAGCGGCCGCTACTACCGCAAGGACTGCTCCGGCTACGTCTCCATGGCCTGGCACCTGGGCTACAGCGCCACCACCCAGTCCATCGCCACCGACGAGAGCTACGAGATCCCGCGCAGCGACCTGCGCCCCGGGGACGTCCTCAACAGCTTCTACGACCACGTCCTGCTCTTCGAGAAGTGGGACGACCCCGGCCACACCACCTTCTCCTACTACTCCTTCGGCTCCACCCCGGTGAAGCACATCACCGGCGCCTCCATCAACGCCGCGAAGTTCGACTCGCACCCCAACGGCGACTACAAGGCGCGGCGCTACAAGAACGTCGTCGAGGACGTCAGCACCTCCCCGTCCTCGCTGCCCTCCGGCACCCTGGTCAAGTCCCCGAACGGCGCCTCGGTCAAGGTCATCATCAACGGCGCGGGCCTGCCGGTCGCCGGCTCCGACGTCGCCCCCGACGGCTACGACCTGAGCAAGATCGTCCAGGTCGACGACGGCGCCTTCAACGCCCTGCCCACCGTGCCGCCGCCCGGCACCGTGGTCCACGACCAGGCCGGCGGTTCCTCCCGCTACGTCGTGGTCGGCGGCGCGGCACTGTTCATCTCCGGCTCGGACTGGACCGCCGACGGCTACAACACCCGCGCCGACATGGGCGTCCCGTCCAGCTGGCTGCAGGGCGCGATCAACACCGGCCCGGCCACCGGACTCGTCGTGATGGACCAGTCCGGCACCGACGCCGGCCGCTACGTCGTCGTCAACGGCACCGCCATGCACATCTCCGCCGCCGAGTGGACCGCCGACGGCTACAACACCCAGTCCCTGATGGGCGTGCCCAGCGACTGGCTGAAGGCCGCCATCGCCAAGCCCATGCCCAACGGCACCGTCCTGATGGACCAGTCCGGCACCGACCCCAGCCGCTACGTCGTCGTCGGCGGCGCCGCCCTGCCCATCTCCGCCTCCGAGTGGACCGCCGACGGCTACAACACCCAGTCCCTGATGGGCGTGCCCGGCGAGTGGCTCAACACCACGGCCAGGAAGACCGTCCCGGACGGCACCCTGATCAAGGGCCAGGCCGGCACCGACCCGTCGATCTACGTGATGGTCAACAACTCCGCGCTGCCGATGACCAGCGCCGAGTTCACCACCACCTACGCCAACCAGCCGGTCCTGGGCGTCCCGGAGGCATGGGAGGCCGCCGAGGTCGCCCGCCCGCTCGCCAACGGCACCCTGATCACCAACGCCGCCGGCACCGACTCCACCGTCTACGTGATGGCCGGCGGCCTGGCCGTCCCGCTCACCTACGCCGACTTCACCGGCTACGGCTACGACAAGCTGCCGCTGCGCGGCGCCCCCGGCAGCTGGGAGCAGGCGGCCGCCGCCAAGAGCGCCCCCGCCGACGGCACCCTGCTGCAGTCCTCCGACGGCCCCACCGTCTGGCAGGTCGTCAACGGCGGCGGCAAGAAGGCGGCCGCGCCCGGCTCCTACAACGCCGCCGACGTGGTGAAGGTCCCGACCGCGCTGACCGCCAAGCTCCCCACCGTCGCCTGACGCGCCCACCCCGCCAGGGCGGCCCGGCCACCGCCGGCCGGGCCGCCCGGCACCCGCACACCTGCTCGCACACCCGCTCGCACACCCGCCAACCCGCTCGCCAACCCGTACCTGCCCCAGGGGGAATTCCGTCATGACCGCCGCCGCCCGCAAGACACCGGCCCTCGCCGCCGCCACCGGCCTGCTCGCCCTCGCCGCCCCGCTCGCCCTCGGCGGCCAGGCCTCCGCGGCCTCGGTGTCCACCTGGGACAAGGTCGCCCAGTGCGAGAGCGGCGGCAACTGGAGCATCAACACCAACAACGGCTACTACGGCGGCCTCCAGTTCTCCCAGAGCACCTGGCTCGCCTACGGCGGCAGCCAGTACGCCCCCTACGCCAACCGGGCGACCAAGCAGCAGCAGATCCTGATCGCCGAGAAGGTCCTCGCCGGGCAGGGCCAGGGCGCCTGGCCGGTCTGCGGCCCGGGGGCCAACCTGGGCGCCGACCACGCCAACCCCTACCCGGCCGGCACCTCCTACCCCGACCCGGCGTCGCTGCCCACCGGCACGCTCGTCAAGTCGCCCAACGGCTCCTCGGTCAAGGTCCTGATCAGCGGCGCGGGCCTGCCCGTCGCCGGCTCCGACGTCGCCCCCGACGGCTACGACCTGAGCAAGATCGTCCTGGTGGACGACGCCCGCTTCAACGCCCTGCCCACCACCCCGCCCGAGGGCACCGTCGTCCACGACCAGGCCGGCGGTTCCTCCCGCTTCGTCGTCGTCGCCGGCGCGGCGCTGTCCATCTCCGGCGCGGACTGGACGGCGGCCGGCTACAACACCCGCCCCGACCTGGGCGTCCCCACCGCCTGGCTGCAGAACGCGCTCACCAACACCCTCCCGACCGGCCTCGTCGTCCACGACCAGGCCGGCGGCAACGCCCGCTACGTCGTCGTCTCCGGCGCCGCCCTGCCCATCTCCGGCGCCGAGTGGACCGCCGACGGCTACAACACCCGTGCCGACATGGGCGTCCCCGGCGCCTGGCTCGCCTCCGCCACCCGGGCCACCGTCCCGAACGGCACGGTCGTCAACGGCCAGGCCGGCACCGACCCGTCGATGTATGTCATGGTCAACGGCGCCGCCCTGCCCATCTCCGGCAGCGAGTGGACCGCCGACGGCTACAACACCAAGACCCTGATGGGCGTGCCCGAGGCCTGGCTGCAGGGCGCCGTCGCCAAGCCCCTGAAGAACGGCACGGTCCTCACCGACGCCGCCGGCACCAACTCCACCGTCTACGTGATGGCCGGCGGCCTGGCGGTCTCCCTGACCTACGCCGACTTCACCGCGATGGGCTACGACAAGCAGCCGCTCATGGGCGTCCCCGGCACCTGGCTGGGCGGGGCCGCCGCCAAGAGCGCCCCCGCCGACGGCACCCTGCTGCTCTCGCCCGACAGTTCCACCGTCTGGCTGGTCGCGGGCGGCGGCAAGAAGGCCCTCACCGCAGCCGACTTCGGCCCCGGCAAGTACAGCCTCGCCGACGTGGTCAACGTCCCGACCGCGCTGACCGCCAAGCTCCCGACCACCACCGCGTAACCCCGGCCCCCGACCACCCCCGAGCCGCCCGGCCACACCCGCCGGGCGGCTCGGACGTGTGCCGCCGCCGCGCCGCGTGCCGTGCTTGCTCCCTGCGGTCGGAGGGGGCGGCTCCGCACCGGCGCGGAATCGTCCGTGCACGCCCCGCCCGGCTCTGCCGCGAGCCCGCAGTGCCCCCCGCGCCCCGTGGCATCCGCCGGGGCACCGGCGCGTCGACGCCGGCGGGCGCGGGCCGACCCCCTTGACTTGGGGGGCGGGGCGCCCCGGACCGGTTCCGCCGTGTGTGCGCCCCGCGCCCGCCGGTTCGGAGAGGACGGCCTTGAAGGTTCTGACGCACAACGTGATGTTCCTGTCCGGGCTGACGCAGAAGAGCGAGGGCGACTGGAACAACGCGGCGCGCTCGCGGCTGATCGCCGAGTCCGCGTACGTCGCGGACCACGACGTGCTGGTCTTCCAGGAACTCTTCGACCCCGGCCCCTCCGAGGAACTGATGCAGGGCCTGGAGGGCCGGGGGTACCGCCACCGCACGCCGGTGGTCGGGGTGGACGAGTCGGGCTGGGCCGCCACGCACGGCCGGCAGATCTCCCCGCTGCACGCCCGCGGCGGGGTCGCGATCGTCAGCAGGTGGCCCATCCTGCGGATGGAGCAGCACGTCTACGACGTGGCCTGCGGCTGGGACGCCGAGGCCGCCAAGGGCTTCGCCTACGCCGTACTGGAGGTCGACGGCCGGCGCGTGCACGTGGTGGGCACCCACCTGCAGTCCGACGACGGCGCGTGCCCGACCGGCCGGGCGAGGATCATGCGCCGCTCCCAGCTGCGCGACATCGACGTCTTCCTGACGGACCGCCGGATCCCGGCGCACGAGCCGGTGATCGTCGCCGGGGACTTCAACACCGACCGCCACTCGCCCGACTTCCAGGACGTCCTGGGCTTCGGGAACCTCCAGGAGGCGGGCCCCCGGACCGGCTGGAAGTACTCCTTCGACACCATCGCCAACGACGCCGCCCTGCACCGCCACCCGGCCGACCCCGCCGAGGACACGGACCACGTCCTGCTCCGCAAGGGCCACGCCCCGCCGTGCGACGCCTGGACGAGCGAGGTCCTGAAGACCGCCTCGCCGACCTGGGAGGCGGGCGGCCGGGCCTTCACCGACTACAGCGACCACTACCCGGTGACCGCGGGCCGCTGAGCCCGGGCCGCCCGCGGACCGGCACGTCCGTTCCGGGAGTCGCGAGCCGTCCGACAGGAGGAGCGGATATGAGCTATTCGGCACCACAGCAGTTCGGCGAACTCACCTTCGTCTTCAGCACCGGCGAGACGAGACCGCCCGAGGGCTACCACGCCCTGTGCAGCGTCATCCCCGACAACGCCCCGATGACCTGGGTGCGGGGCAGCACCGCCGGCTCGGCCGCGCTGGCCGAGCCCAAGGAGTGGCGCAAGGTCACCGACTCCGACGGGGTGCTGCGCGGCCTGGTGCCGGTGGCCCCTCCCGGGTACCGGGCGCTGAGCGCGCTGTGGTCCTCGGACACGGTCCACGGGCCCCGTGACGTCCTGCGCGACCTCGGCGGCGCGGCCTTCGTCGCCCAGGGCGACCTGCGCTGCGTGAAGGAGGAGATCGGCGGACGCCCCTACGTGGCCGTCGGCGCCTGGCGCGGGCGCGGCGGGCTGGAGATCCCCGAGACCGTCCGCCCCGAGACGATCCCCGGCGGCACGGGCTGCCTGCTGACCCCCGGCATCGCGACCTGGATCTCCTACTTCGACGGCGACTACGAGGGGGAGGACCCAGGCGACGTCCACGTGCTGGACGTGCCGATGCGGCAGGTCCGGCAGGGGACGGCGCAGGGCCCGGCCGTCACGGACGGAGGCGACGTGCCCGAGCGGACCGAGCCCGTCGTCGACCGGGAGGTGGTCCTCCCGTGCACCGCCGTCCTCGACCGGGGCGCGTCCACGGAGTGGATCCTGCGCAACTCGCCGACGTACACGGTGCGGCGCCAGCGGTTCTACACCCGGGTCGCGGTCACCGACCTGCGCCAGGACCCGGGCCCGGGCACGGTCGGCGCCACCGTCCCGTGGGGGGTGGACGAGGCGCAGTCGCAGGCCTGCCGCGAAGCCGTCGGCCTGTCCGTGGGGTTCGAGGCGGGCGTCGAGATCGAGGGCAGCGGCGCCAGGGCGGCCGCGTCCCTCAGCCGCGAACTCGGCTACGACAGCACGCGTTTCGTCACCGCCATGACCAGGGAGCGGCAGGAGGTCCGCGCCCCCGCGCCGGGCCTGCACCTCACCGCGCTGTACGTCGAGAGCCACCGCATCGAGGTCGTCCGCAACGACCCGGACCACACGCCCCCCTCGGACCGGGCGGGCCTGACGTTCAACGCCCACGCGTCCTGGACGGCGCCCACCCACCCGCCGCGCCACTGAGAGGTCAGCGTCGTCGGCCGCTGCACCCCGATTAACGCCGTCACCACGATGTTGACCGTTCATCAGATCTTGCGAACTCGTGGTCGTCGGCTGGTTGGGCCGGACGGGCGGTGGCTACGCTCGGCCGTGTCGTCCGATGGGGGGCGGCACCCGTCGCGTGCCGCGCGCGCCCGGCCCTCGTGGCCCTCGGGCGTCGGAGCGGAGTACGCGCGGGCGGTTCCCACGGGAGTGGATCATGAGCTCTGTTGGTCGCAAGACCGTCGCGGTGATGGCCGCGGCCTTGGCCTCGCTGGGTGCGGGGAGCGCGGTCACCGCGTCCGCGGCCGCCTCGTCGGCCCCGTCGTGCAGCGGGGCGGCGGAGTGCCCCAGCCTCAAGCCGACCAGGCTCACGACCAGCCAGGCGAGCCTGAACGTCACCCAGATGCAGCTGGAGAACATCCACGCGATGGCCTCCGACGCGGTGACCGGGGAGCCCATCCGCGGCGCCCGGATCGTGTTCGCCACCGTGGGCGGCCGGACGCTGGGCGCGGCCTACACCGACTACGACGGCATCGCCGCGATCACCGCCCCCGAGAACCTGGGCCCCGGCACCTTGCAGGAACTGCTGGGCGGCTACGAGGCCGCGATGGTCGGCGACGGCGTCCACGCCCCGGCCGGCGCGCACGGGGCCATCACCATCGGCACTGACCAGGGCCCCGGCGTCCCGGGCAGCCCGTGTGCCGTGTGCAGCGACCGCGGGCTCAAGCAGGACGTGGTCCCGGTGGACTGGAGCCGGTAGGGGCGCGGGTGCGGCACCGGCCGATGCGGCACCGGGCGTGAGCGCGTTCGAGGCCGCGTGACGACGAGAGGGCGGGAGACCATGACAGGGCCGGACACCGCGACGGAGCAGCCGTCGCCGGTGAGCACGGACGCGATCTGGCGGCTCCCGGTGACGGTCTGCCGCATCACCGGGCTCCTGGGCGAGCGGACGGCCGGCGCCCTGCTGGCACGCGCCGTCGCCGTCGCCTCCGCAGGCGAGGCGTTGCAGCCCTCCCTGATCGGGGACCGGGAGCTGGCCCCCGACTTCCGCCGCTCCCGCTCGTGCCGGGAGTTCGCCGCACCCGAACTGCTGGCGGCCATCGACGAGGTGCTGGAGGCGGTCGAGCACACCCTGGGCGTGTCCTGCCGCAACACCGAGCCCGACTACACCCTCAACGTGCACAACGACGGCGACTTCTACCGGCCGCACCAGGACACCAGCGCCGAGTTCTCCCCCCGGCGCCTGCTCACCTTCGTCTACTACCTGCACGGAACGCCCCGGCCGTTCGGCGGCGGCGAGCTGCGCGTGTTCGACGCCGCCCTGCCGCTGTACGGCGGGACGACGGGGGAGTGGGAGAAGCGCACCTGGCGGGACTGGGAGCCCGAGCACGACAGCATCGTGTTCTTCCGCCCCACCGCCTGGCACGAGGTGCGCCCGGTGCAATGCCCGAGCCGGCAGGCCGAGGACAGCCGCTTCGCCGTCAACGGCTGGCTGTGCAGCCCCGATCCGGCGAGCGGGGCGAGTGGGGCGAGCGGGGTGCGCTGACGCTCAGTCCTTCAGCATCACCAGCGGCAGTCCGCTACCGTCCCAGGCGTGGCGCGTCTCGTCGGCCCGGTAGCGGTCGGCTTCCAGGTCGGCGGCGAAGGCCTCCAGGAACTCCCGCAGGCCGGCGGCCTCGTAGCCGGCCCGCCAGCCCTCGTGCGACCAGTCGATGATCTGGCCGTGGCGCTGCGGGGCGGGCGGGTCCAGGTCGATGCAGATCACGTCGCCGTTGCCGATGGAGATGAAGGGGATCCACCCGGCGGACCAGGCGACGTCCCGGCGGATCACGCCGTCCTCCGCCCGCTCGTCCCAGGGCGGGTCCCCGGCGTCGACGGACCGCTCGCGCCAGTCGTCCACCATCGCGTCGAGCGGGTGGAGCGCGGTGTGTAAACCGATCAGGACCCCCGGCAGGCCGTCGTGGCAGCGGTAGGACTCCCGGACGTCCGGCGGGAGTTCCACCCCCATCGCGGCCTCCGCCGCCCGGATCTGCCCGTCGGTGGCGCCGGGCGGCATCGCGGCCGCCACCTCCGGGGCGATCCGTTCCAGCGCGGCCTCGATCCGCGCCCACAGCTGCTGCATCGGGAAGCCCCCTTCGTCGTGTCGAGTGATCGAGTCGAGGACCGGAACGTAGCACCGGCCACCGACAGTCATCAGTCATCGGGCGGTGCCAGGGCTCCTGTCAGAGCCACCTGGTAGGAAGGGGCTGATCGTCAGCCGACCGGCCGTCGATGCGTGGTCACCGTAGGAGGTCCGGATGTCCGTGGAAGACACTCCCGTGCGGGAGGACGTCATGACGGCCGGGGCGGCCCTGCGGATCTACCCCGATCCGGCGGACGTCTTCGTCGCCGACCAGGCCGAGTTGGCCCGGCACCTGCACCCGCTGGTCTCGATCGACCTGGCCCAGGTCAACCCGGCCTGGCACGGGTGGATCCACCTGCTGAGCCCGCTGGAACCGTCGGAGGGCTGCATCGGCGACCACACCTCGGCCTTCCACACGGGGCTCCAGGCGTCCAACTGGCTCGGCTTCACGCTGGAGGGCGACCGCTTCCGCCTGGCCGGTGACCTGCGCTACTTCGCCCGGGCGGCGGGCCCGGGCGAAGTCCCCGACCCCTGGCCGGGGTTCCACGCCGACCTCGCCGAGCACTGCGAACGCCAGGAGCGCAGCTACCGGGCGCACCGCGACAGCTTCCGCCGCGAGGGCCGGCTCGTCCACCTCGGCGACGACGGCCTGCCGTACCCCGGCAGTACCGGCGAGATGGCCCTCCTTGACCAGCTCGGCGGCTACGCCGACTCCGCCGGCAACTGGATCGAGACCGATGTGTTCCCGCTCGACTACGACGGCGACCGCACCTGGCCGGTCGGCCCGTCCGGCCGCCGCTTCGAGTTCGTGGCGGCAGCGCCCGGCTGGCACTACCGCAGCAGCGGCGCCGACTGGATCATGCTGTTCTTCGAACCCGTCGACCGGCTGGCCCTGTTGACCTTCGACTGGAGCTGAGGCGCGGCGATGCCACCGGAGGAGCGGCAGGGCGGTCAGGGCGGTCAGGGTGCGGCAGGCGCCCGAGCGGCCGCGCAGGACTTCTTCGACGAGATGCGCCGGTGGGAGGAGTGGATGGCCTCCTGCCGGCACGACACCACGGGCGGCGAGCAACTGGCGGCGGTGAAGGAGGTGTTCGCCAGGCATCTGGCGGCCAGGGCGCTGGCCCGGCACCAGTCGCGCTACGACCTGCTGTGCTTCGGCACGCCGCCGGAGTTCGAGGCGCCGATCCTGCGCGTCGAACAGGAGTCGCCGGTCAGGTGCTGGGTGTACGTACCGGAAGGGCTGATCGGCGGCGAGGCCCGCTACGCGATGGTGCGCGAGGGCGGTGCGTGGAAGGCCGCGTTCAAGGAGGCCGACATCGCCCTGACGGGCCGGTGGAAGCGGTGGCTGGATCTCTGACACCCGGGCCGGGCCGACCGCTCCGGGCCGACGGCTCCGGGCCGGTCAGGCGCGGCAGCGCAGCAGTTCCAGCGGCGGGCTGGCGAGGAGGTCCGCCCAGAAGTCCTCGCCGAATTCGCGCAGGCCGGCTTCGGACACCTGGAGTGGGACCCACTCGGCGTCGCCGAACCCGGCGGCCCGCAGGCACTCCTCGTAGACCTCGCGGCGCGGGGCCGCGCCCACGATGCTGATCGGCTGCGGGTCGAGGAGGGCGGTGATCCGCACCTGCGGGCCCGTCTCGATCTCCTCGCCGGTCGGCTCGCAGCGGAACCCGTATTTGTCCAGGGAGGGGCAGTCGAAGCGGTAGTCGGGTTTCTGGGCGAGTGCGAAGAACTCCCCGCCCGGTACCAGGCTCCGGTGGATGTTGCGGCACATCCGCTCCATCGCCGCGACGTCCTCGGCGTAGTTGAGGCACTGCACTCCCAGTGCGATGTCGAAGTGACGGTCGAGGGGCCGCAGTTCGGCCACGTCGCCGACCTCGTAGCGCACGCCCAGCGGGTCGCGCTGCTCGATCGTGCGCGCGGCGGCGACCATCTCGGCGGAGATGTCGACGCCGAGGACGTCGGTGGCGCCGCGCCGCTTGAACTCCCTGCTGTAGAAGCCGGTGCCGCACGCCAGGTCGAGGACCGACCGGCCGGCCACGTCCCCGACCAGGCCCAGGAAGCTCGGCACCTCCCCGTAGCGGATCAACGGCAGGGACTTGAACCCCTCGAACGCCTCGCCGATCCCGTCGTACTGCTGCACGCCCACGTGCCGCCCCTCCTGTGTGTCGCCCGCCGGGTCGCGGCCGTGGCGGAAAGTCTCCTCCGCCCCGCCGGGCCGCCGTACTGGCAGATGACACAAAGAAGTTGGTCGGTGGCGGCGGCTCGGGGTGCGCACCCTCCTATCGCCCGACACCACTCTTCGGGGGGCGGGGAAACGCCGTCGAAGGTCCATTCGGGTGACGTCCCGCGTCCTCGCGCGTCCGAACGGCCACACTGGCAGCGCTGAGGAAGCCCGCCGTTCAAAGGAGACGAGTCCGTGAAGAGCCTCGGAAGGACGCTGGTCACCGTCGGTGCCGCTGCGGTTCTGTGCATCGCGGTCCCGGCCAACGCCCAAGCCGCGGAGGGGACTTTCACCTACATCAGCAACAACCAGGAGCACACGCTGGAGAACCCCGAGGGTGACCGCTGCTACGACCTCGGCCGCCGCGTCGCCGAGCTGTACAACGACACCGACGCGGAGGCGGCCGTCTTCCTCGGCGCCGGTTGCCGGGACGAGATCGGGACCATCAGGTCGGGTGGTTCGAGCATCCGACGCGGCATCGGCTCGGTCAGTTTCACCGACGACGAGTAGTCGGCGCACCCGGCGGTGGGGCGGCCCGGCCGTCCGACGTGATCGTGAAGGGCTCGGACCAGTTGCCGGAATCACCGGACAGGACGACCCGGTAGTCGTCTCCAGGGGGGACGTCCGGCACGGTCACCTCCATCCGTCCCAGCAGGATGTCGAAGTCACGGGCGAGGACGCGGTCGAGGAGGGTGACGCTGCCCGCGCGCAAGGTGATGGACCCCGTGCGGTTGGTGATCTGCGCCGGCGGATCCGAGACGTCCCAGGTGACTTCGACCCGCTCGCCGACCCGCCAGAGCGCCCCCGCCCGAGGGGAGAGAATGCGCGGCACGTAGACGTCGCGTCGGGACGTGCGCTCGGCGGAGTGGGCGGCCACCGCCAGGCCGGCGGCCTGCGCCTGGGCCGGCACCGTGGCGAGCAGGCTCGGCATGGCGGCGGCGGCCAGTGCCACCATGCCCAGGACGGGGCCGTTCCAGATCCTCATGGCCCCAGTGTCTCGGTTCGGCCCCCGACGAGCGCACGGACGGGCGCCCCTTCCCTCGATCGGGGGAACGGCCGTCGGTGACGGACGGCCCGTGAGGGGGGCGTGGCCCGGGGCCTGAGGGCGGCAAGCGGCCCGTCAGCCGCGTGACGGGGTGTGAGGTGCGGGTGTCACGGCTCCTTTTTCGGTGCGGGTCGGTCGCCTACGGTGGGTCACCCCGAAGACGAGGAGCGGAGGTTCCCTGTGGCGGACGAGGCGACGACGCAGTACCGCAGCTATGCCTGGGAGGACGAGCACGGCGTCAAGTACGTGGCCGCCTACCCGGGCGACGAGGAGGCCGACGAGGAGCGCAAGGCCGAGCTGCGGGCGTTGGGCGCCCGCGTGTCGGCGGACCTGGTGGCCGAACAGGAGGCCGAGCGGGAAGCCGAGCGGCGCAGGGCCGGGCGAGGGGCCGGGCGTGCGGGGCCGGCGCTGCGGCTGATCCGTGGTGAGGGTTCGTCCTGAGTGCGTGACCGGGCCCGCCGGTCCGCAGGGCGCGGACGGGCGGGCCCGCTTCAGGCCGGGCCGTCGGGGGTGTGGTCGAAGGTGTGGGCGCGGTGCCGGGCGAGGTCGCTGAAGGAGCGGGCGGCGGCGCTCTGGTAGGCGGTGTCCCGGCGGAGCAGGGCGACGGCGCGCGAGGGGAGCGGCGGGTCGACCGGGACGGAGCGCAGGTGGGGGTGTTCGCGGGTGGTGGCGTCGGGTAGCACGGTGGCGAGGCTGGTGCGTTGGACGATCGCGACGAGCGCGCTGACGGAATTGGCCTCGATGGCGATCCGCGGCCGGACCCGGTGGTCGGAGAGGAACCGGTCGATGTGCTGACGGGTCGCGAAGTCGCCGCTGAGCAGGGCGAGTTGCTGGTCGCCCAGTGCGCGGACCGGGAGCGGGCCCGAGTGGGCCGCGTACGGGTGGTCGGAGGCGACGACGAGGCCGAGGTGCTCGGTGAACAGGGTGGTGGCGGTGACGGCCGGCAGGTGCGCTCCGCCGAAGGCGATGCCGAGGTCGAGCTGGTCGGCGGCCAGCTCGGACTCGATGCGTTCCTGTGCCATCTCGCGGACGTCCAGGCTGATCCCGGGGTGGCGCGCGTGGAAGTCCCCGATGAGGGGCCCGGTCAGGTAGGCGGTGAAGGTCGGGGTCACGGCCAGGCGCAGGGTGCCGCGTGAGAGGTCCTTGACGTCCCGCACCGCGCGCTCGGCCGCCGCGAGGTCGCGCAGGGCCCGGCGCGCGTAGTGGGCGTAGGCCTGGCCGGCGTCGGTGAGGCGCACGGTGCGCCCGGAGCGGTCGAGGAGCTGCACGTGCAGAGAGCTCTCCAGCTGCTTGATCTGCTGCGAGAGGGTCGGCTGCGAGACGTGCAGGGCTTCGGCGGCGCGGGTGAAGTTGGCGTGCTCGGCCACGGCGAGCAGGTACCGGAGGTGGCGCAGTTCCATGAGCCAACTATAGGCAGCACTGATGGCAATGATGGCTACCACGTCTTGGACGCTATAGGGCCAGGTCATGCATCGTTGAGGTCATCGACAGGCACCAACGGTCGTCGAAGAAGGAGTGACCTCATGAACGAGATGGCGCAGGGTTTCCAGCGGTTCAGCCGGGAGGTGTTCCCGGCCCGGGCGGCACTGTTCAAGAGGCTCGCCACCACCCATCAGCCGACCGCGCTGTTCATCGGCTGCTCGGACGCCCGGGTCGTGCCGGAGCTGATCACCCAGACCGATCCGGGCGAGCTGTTCGTCATCCGCACCGCCGGCAACCTCGTGCCCCCGTACACCCGGGGCGCGGACGGTGTCGCGGCGAGCATCGAGTACGCGATCGGCGTGCTCGGGGTCACGGACGTGATCGTCTGCGGGCACTCCGCGTGCGGTGCGATGACCGCCCTCGCCTCCGGCGGCGACCTCACCGGCCTGCCCGCCGTCGCCACCTGGCTGCACCACGCGGACGTCGCCAAGGCCCGCACCGACGCGGGCGAGCACCTGGCCGGCGCGGAGCGGGTCGCCGCCCTGGTGAAGGACAACGTCCTCGCCCAGCTGGCCAACCTGAAGACCCACCCGTCGGTGGCCAAGGCCCTGGTGCAGGGCAGGGTGACCCTGCACGGCTGGGTCTACGACATCGGATCCGGCTCCGCCGAGACGCTCGACACCGACAGCGGACGGTTCGTCGCCCTGGCAGGCTGACCACCGCGTCCCCTCCGACCACTCCCTCCCACATCCCCAGACCAGGTCCGGGCACCCGCCCCGGACCCATCCCCGAAAGGCCCACCCCATGGTGCACGCGCAGTTCGACCAGACCGCCCGTCAGCAGCTCGCCTTGGAGGTCGTCGACGCCAAGATCCGCAAGGACCTCACCTGGCAGGAGCTCGCCGACACGACCGGCCTGTCCGTCGCCTTCGTCACCGCCGCCCTGCTCGGCCAGCACGCCCTGCCCGCCGACGCGGCCAAGGCCGTCACCGAGCTCCTGGGCCTGGACGAGGACGCGGCCCGGCTGCTCCAGACCATCCCGCTGCGCGGCAGCATCCCCGGCGGCATCCCCACCGACCCGACCATCTACCGCTTCTACGAGATGCTCCAGGTCTACGGCACCACCCTCAAGGCCCTGGTCCACGAGCAGCTCGGCGACGGCATCATCAGCGCCATCAACTTCAAGCTCGACGTCAAGACCGTCGAGGACCCCGAGGGCGGCCACCGCGCCGTCATCACCCTGGACGGCAAGTACCTGCCCACCAAGCCGTTCTGACCCCCGCGGGGGGGGGGGGGGGGGGGCGCGCGGCCCCCCCCCCCCCCCCCCCCCCCCCCCCCCCCCCCCCCCCCCCCCCCCCACCCCCCCCCCCCCCCGCGGGCG
>NZ_JBHWIO010000059.1:0-8052 GCF_042732075.1 Kitasatospora sp. NPDC059812 | reverse complement strand
CCGCCCCCTCGGACAACCCCCGCATCTCCTAATCACCCCACCACCCCGCGTAGTGCACCCCCGCGGGGGCCGGGGGGGCCCCGACCGCCCGCGCCCCCCGCCGTCCCACCCCGGCCCGCCCCCGACCGGCAAGGAACCGCCACCGTGGACTTCGCTCAGCACACCATCGACCTCGCCCGCCGCAACGTCGCCGAAGGCGGGCGCCCGTTCGCCACCGTCATCGTCAAGGACGGCGAGATCCTCGCCGAGAGCCCGAACAAGGTCGCCCAGACCGGCGACCCCACCGCGCACGCCGAGATCCTCGCCATCCGCGACGCCTGCACGAGGCTCGGCACCGAGCACCTGACCGGCACCACCATCTACGTCCTCGCCCACCCCTGCCCGATGTGCCTGGGCTCGCTCTACTACTGCAGCCCCGACGAGGTCGTCTTCCTCACCACCCGCGACGACTACGAACCGCACTACGTCGACGACCGCAAGTACTTCGAACTCGCCACCTTCTACAGTGAGTTCGCCAAGAACTGGGACGAGCGCCGGCTGCCGATGCGCTACCTGCCCAGCGACGCGGCCATCGACGTCTACCGGGCGTGGCGCGAGCGCAACGGCGGCGAACGCCGCGTCGCCGGCGCGCCCGTCGCGGCCTGACGAGGGCGCACACGATGCCCGAGCCGATCGAGAAGGCCGCGTGGATCCGGCCGGAGAACGGCCGGGTCCACGCCGCCGCAGGTGAAGCACGGGGCATCCCGGTCGCGTCGGTGCCCGGGTCGATCAGGTCGCCGCAGGCCACGGGTCAGCTCGCCGAGAGGCGGGTCTCCCGGGCGTCGAACTCGCCGACGCGGACGGCGGTGACGAAGGCCTGCCAAGCGGGGGCGGGGAAGCAGAGGACGGGTCCGTCGGGGTCCTTGGAGTCTCGGACGGGCTGCACGCCGCTGAAGCCGTCGGCGATCTCGATGCACTGGCCTCCCTGTCCGCTGTAGCTGCTCTTGCGCCAGGTGGTTGCCATCGCGTTGCCTCCTGCGGGTGGAGTGGGAAGTCGATGGGGACGACTTCCCACTCTGGCGTCAGATAGGCCTAGTTGGCGTCGAACTCGCCGGCGCGGGTGGCGGTGACGAAGGCCTGCCAGGCGGCGGAGGAGAAGAGGAGAGCCGGGCCCTCGGGGTCCTTGGAGTCGCGCACGGGCTGCACGCCGGTGAAGCCGTCGGCGACCTCGATGCATTCGCCTCCGCCGCCGCTGTGCGAACTCTTGCGCCAGGTGGTTGCCATCGCGTTGCCTCCTGCGGGTGGAGTGGGAAGTCGATGGGGATGACTTCCCACTCTGGCGTCAGATAGGCCTAGTTGGCGTCGAACTCGCCGGTGCCGACGGCGGTGACGAAGGCCTGCCAGGCATCGGCGGGGAAGGCGAGGGTGTGGCCGTTGGGGTCCTTGGAGTCGCGGACCGGGACGATGCCGGGGAAGCCGTCCGCTACCTCGATGCATTCGCCGCCCTGGCCGCTGAACGTGCTCTTGCGCCAGCGAGCGCCGGATAGGTCAAGGTGCACTTTCAAATTCCTTCCGTACTGCGCGGATCAGCTCAAGCGACGGGGCCAGAGGCAGTGCCTCGGCTTGCAGCCGATCGTACTCCCTGGCCCAGCCTGCGAGGGTTTCGGCGTCGCGCTCCAGATGGCCGCGCAGGTGGCTCTCCGAATAGCCGAGCAGCGAACGATTCGGCATCGTCAGAAGTGTCACTGGATGCGCGAACGGCCGTTGCTCTCCGAGGCTGAGCGGGGCTACCTGGATGGTCATGTTCGGTAGACCGGCCAACTTCTCCAGGTGGGCCAGCTGGCCCACCATCACCGCAGGCCCGCCGATCGGCCGTCGCAGGCTCCACTCGTCGAGTACGGCCTGGACGTACGGCGGAGACGGTCGGTCGATCCGTTCCTGCCGGGCGAGGAGGAACCGCATGCGCTCATCGGCCTGCTGCTGAGTGACGGTCCCGCGCGTGACCGGTGCCTGTTCATAGGCTGCCGCATACTCGGGAGTCTGCAGCAGCCCTGAGATGACCCCGATCTGGAAGAGCCGGATGGCGGTCGCTTCGGCTTCCTTGTCGGCGTACTCGGGGAAACCCTCTATCAGGATTCTGTGTTCGAGCTGGTCGAGCATCAGGCCGAGGGTGCCGCCGCCTCAACCTCGTCTTCGACGGCGGCACCGTGCGCGATGACACCCGCCTCACCGTCCCGCCCCGGCATCGCAGTGGACTGTTCGGCGCCCGCTTCGTCCGCGCCCACGAACTCCCGGACGTCATGGCCCCCGCCCAGGCGGCCCGCGCCGCCGAAGCGCTCGCCAACCGCGCCGTCCCCCTCCTCCTGCACGGCCAACGCTCAAGCTGAAGGGCGTGATCTTAAAACCGCCTTTGACGAAGCCGCCGAGTGGCCGCCGCTTCCCGCCGCCAGCCGCCGGCCGGAAGCGCCGGGCCGTCCGTGCGGTGGCCTGGCGTTTCCTTTGCCTGATGTGGCCGGAACCCACGCAGTTGTCACCGTACGGTCACCACGGGGTGAACGGGACCTAAAGGTCCAGACCACCGCCCAGTACGGCCAGGACGTCCGCCGCGGTCCAGTGCCCGGCGGCGCCCGGGCGGGAGGCCAGGTAGTCGGCGCAGTGGCGCGCGTTCCAGCCGTGGGACTCGGCCAGGCCTGCGGCCAGGGTGCGCAGATAGGGCGCCGAGGGTGGATTGAGTTCGGCGCCGGCCAGGCCTTCGGGGGCGGTGAAGGTCAGCAGCGGGTGTCCGTCCAACTCGCCCGCGTGTACCAGCGTCTCGTACCGGCCGGGCCCGAGCCGGTCGCGTCCGTGCGTGAGGGTGCGGGTGAGGTCGAGGTCGGTGTCGGGGGAGCGGCGCATCTCCTGGGCGGCGATGTCGCTGAACTGACTGACCGTCATCAAGTAGGCCCGGCAGGGGAGTTCACCCGGTGCGTCCGGATCGTAGAAGCCGCTGCCGCCGCCCCACACCGCCGACTCCCGCGCGAAGTACAGCGTGCCGGGCAGGGTCGCGGCCACGTCCCGGCGCGGCGGGTGGTGGTCGCGGCAGCCGGGGTAGGTGTGCGCGCCGCCGTCGGGGCGGCCGCCGCGCAGGTAGCAGGCGAGCCGGGCGGCGTGCAGGTTCGACCCGTACGCCGCGTACCAGACGAGCCGCGCGCCGCCCTCCGCGCCGCCCCCGCCCCCCGCGGGCCACCGGCGGGATCCGGCCACCATCATCGCTAAACCTCCAGATCTGGCGGGTCCGCTTTCACTACCGGTAGCGTCCCCGCCGCTATGGCGTAGACCACTCTTCGCCTTCGCGTCATATGCCTCCTGCCTCCGGCGATTACCCTTCGCCGCCGAAAGCGATCGAAAAACCCCGAAATGACTTTCGAATCGTTCCCTGATGCCCCCATATGTCGCCGAAAATGAAAAGTTCCTTTGACTCCACCTCCACGGCATCCAGCGGGCTCCCAGTGGAGTCATGGTGAGTGAGGCACCACGCAAGGTGACTCCCCGCATTCATCCTTAATGACTACTCCCAGCCGAGGACACTCCTTATGGACGCACGCCAGGACATGGCAGGCCCGGGAACGCTGAACCGTCCCGGGCCCGCTCACGCCGCCGGTTGGCCGGCGGTCCGGCCCGCGCACCCCCGCAGCCTGCTCGACATCGTCACCGCCACCGCCGACGCCCACCCGCACGCACCCGCGCTGGACACCGGCACCGCCGTACTCGACTACCGCGCCCTCATGCACGAGGTCGACACCCTCGCCGGCGTCCTCGCCGGGCACGGCATCGGCGCCGGGGACCGGGTCGGCGTGCGCATCCCCTCCGGCACCGCCGACCTGTACGTCGCCATCCTGGCCGTGCTGCGCTGCGGCGCCGCCTACGTGCCCGTCGACGCCGACGACCCCGACGAGCGCGCCGACATGATCTGGCAGGACGCCCAGGTGTGCGCCGTCCTCGGCGCCGAACGCCGGCTCGCCCCCGGCTCCGGGGCCGGGCCCCGCGGCAACCCCGTCTGGCCCACCCCCGCCGACGACGCGTGGATCATCTTCACCTCCGGCACCACCGGCCGCCCCAAGGGCGTCGCCGTCACCCACCTCTCCGCGGCCGCCTTCGTCGACGCCGAGGCCCGCCTCTTCCTGCGGCAGCAGCCGCTCGGCCCCGGCGACCGTGTCCTGGCCGGCCTGTCGGTGGCCTTCGACGCCTCCTGCGAGGAGATGTGGCTGGCCTGGCGCCACGGCGCCTGCCTGGTGCCCGCCCCCCGCTCCCTCGTCAAGGCCGGCACCGACCTCGGCCCCTGGCTCGTCGAGCGCCGCATCACCGCCATCTCCACCGTCCCCACCCTGCTCGCCCTGTGGCCGCAGGAGTGCCTGGACGCCGTGCGCCTGATCATCGTCGGCGGCGAGGCCTGCCCCGCCGAACTCGTCGAGCGCCTGGCCACCCCCGGCCGCGAGTTCTGGAACACCTACGGCCCCACCGAGACCACCGTCGTCGCCACCGCCGCCCGCATGCTCCCCGGCCAGCCCGTACGCATCGGCACCCCCCTGGACGGCTGGGAGATCGCCGTCGTCGACGCCGCCGGCCACCCCGTCCCCTGGTACGAGACCGGCGAACTCCTCATCACCGGCATCGGCACCGCCCGCTACCTCGACCCCGCCAAGGACGCCGAGAAGTTCAGCGCCCACCCCGCCCTCGCCTCCCCGCGCGTCTACCGCAGCGGCGACCTCGTGCGCAACGACCCCGAAGGCCTCGTCTTCGTCGGCCGCGCCGACGACCAGATCAAACTCGGCGGCCGGCGCATCGAACTCGGCGAGATCGACGCCGCCCTCCAGGCCCTGCCCGGCATCCGCGCCGCGGCCGCCGCCGTCCGCAAGAGCCCCGCCGGCGCCGACCTGCTGATCGGCTACCTCGTCGCCCAGCCCGGCACCACCCCCGACCTCACCGCCGCCCGCCAGCACCTGCTCGGACGCCTGCCCGCCCCGCTCGTGCCCGTCCTCGCCCTCGTCGACTCCCTGCCCACCCGCACCTCCGGCAAGGTCGACCGCAACGCCCTGCCCTGGCCGCTCGCCACCACCGGCACCGCCACCCCCGGCACCGCCGCCCCCCTGGACGGCACCGCCGGCTGGCTCGCCGGCCGCTGGGAGAGCATGCTCGGCACGGCCCCCGGCCCCGGCGACGACTTCTTCGCCCTCGGCGGCTCCAGCCTCACCGCCGCCCGCCTCGTCTCCGAACTGCGCACCCGCCACCCCGGCGTCTCCGTCGCCGACCTCTACGCCCACCCCGTCCTCGGCGACCTCGCCGATTATCTTGACAACCTCGCCGGCCCCCCTCATACCGGCGGCGCCGCACACACCCCCACCCCCGTCCCCGTCCGCACCGTGCGCCGCACCCCCGCCAGCGCCGGCCTGTGGCAGACCCTCATCCTGCTCGGCGTCTTCAGCATCTCCGGACTGCGCTGGATCCTCGCCCTCACCGCCTTCGACAACCTCATCGGCAACCAGCTCAGCTGGGCCCCGCACAGCTCCTGGTGGCCCGTCGCCGCCGGCCTCCTCCTCTTCTACAGCGCCCCCGGCCGCACCCTCCTCGCCGCCGGCACCGCCCGCCTGCTCACCGCCGGCCTGCGCCCCGGCAGCCACCCCCGCGGCGGCCAGGCCCACCTGCGACTGTGGGCCGCCGAACGCGCCGTCACCCTCTTCGGCGTCGGCGCCCTCGCCGGCACCCCCTGGGCCCGCCGCTACGCCCGCGCGCTCGGCTGCCGCATCGGCGCCGGCGTCCTCCTGCACACCCTGCCCCCCGTCACCGGCCTCGCCCGCATCGGCGCCGGCGCCACCGTCGAACCCGAAGCCGACATCGCCGGCTGGTGGCTCGACGGCGACACCCTCCACCTCGGCCGCATCGACATCGGCGACGGCGCCCGCATCGGCGGCCGCTCCACCCTCATGCCCGGCGCCCGCATCGGCGCCGGCGCCGACATCGCCCCCGGCTCCTGCGTCACCGGCGCCGTACCCGCCGGCGAACACTGGCACGGCTCCCCGGCCCGGCCCTCCACCGAGGCCCGCACCACCTGGCCCGCAGCCGCCGCCACCCCCCGCTCCCGCTTCTGGAACCTCGCCTACGGCGTCGGCCTGACCGTCTTCGGCCTCCTGCCGATCATCGCCGCCCTCCCCGCGCTCGCCATCGTCTTCACGATGGTCGACACCGACCGCACCCTCACCGCGGCCCTCCTCCAACTCCTGCCCGCCACCATCCCGCTGGCCGCCCTCACCCTGGTGTGCCACGCCACGCTGATAGCGATCATGGTCCGCCTCCTGTCCATCCCGCTGCGCCCCGGCTTCCACCCCGCCCACGGCCGCGTCGCCTACTGCGCCTGGGCCGTCACCCGGCTCAGCGACACCGCCCGGCGCACCCTCTTCCCCTTCTACGCCAGCCTCTTCACCCCGGTGTGGCTGCGCCTGCTCGGCGCCAAGGTCGGCCGCCGCGTCGAAGCCTCCACCGTCCTGTCCCTGCCCGGCCTGATGCGCGTCGACGACGGCGCCTTCCTCGCCGACGACACCCTCGTCGCCCCCTACGAACTGCGCGGCGGCTGGCTGCACATCGGCCCCTCGCACGTCGGGCGCCGCTCCTTCGTCGGCAACTCCGGTATCGTCGGCCCCGGCCGCCGACTGCCCGACAACTCCCTCGTCGGCGTCCTGTCCGACACCCCCGTCAACGCCCCCGAAGGCTCCTCCTGGCTCGGCCGCCCCGCCTTCGCCCTGCCGCGCGTCGCGGCCGCCGGCGGCGACGCCCGCACCTACAACCCGCCCCGGCGCCTGATGTGGGCCCGCGCCGGCGTCGAACTGTGCCGCCTGCTGCCCATCGTCCTCGCCGCCCTCCTCGGCGACCTCGTCCTCGCCACCCTCCAGGAACTGCGCGACGACTACGGCCTCACGCGCGCCCTCGCCGCCGCCGGCCTCGTCCTCATCGGCGCCGCCCTCATCGCCTGCCTGGTCACCACCGCCGCCAAGTGGCTCCTCGTCGGACGCTTCCGCGTCGCCGAACACCCCCTGTGGTCCACCTTCGTGTGGCGCAACGAGCTCTACGACAGCTTCGTCGAGGAACTCGCCATGCCCTTCGGCGGCTCCACCATCACCGGCACGCCCTACCTCAACGCCTGGCTGCGCAGCCTCGGCGCCCACATCGGGCGCGGCGTGTGGTGCGAGACCCACTGGCTGCCCGAGAGCGACCTCGTCACCGTCGAGGCCGGCGCCAGCGTCAACCGCGGCACCGTCCTGCAGACCCACCTCTTCCACGACCGGGTCATGCGCCTGGGCCCCGTCCACCTCGGCCCCGGCTCCACCACCGGCCCGCACTCCATCGTCCTGCTCAACTCCTCCCTCGGCGCCGGCACCACCGTCGGCCCCGCCTCCCTGGTCATGCGCGGCGAGAACGTCCCCGGCACCACCCGCTGGCTCGGCAACCCCGTCGCCGCCTGGAACGCCAACCCCACCCCGGCCGCCGGGCGGCGGGCCAAGCGCAAGGTCGGAGTGTGACGCAGATCACTTTGGCCGGGCGATGAGTTGACGATGCGGTCGCGGTCCTACCTGGGTAGACCGCGACCGCATCCGTTCCCGAAAGGGCGTACCGACCATGACCGCCACCCCCGCCAAGGGCCCCGCCAGCTACTTCCCGTCCATCGAGAAGAAGTACGGCCGACCCGTCGCCGAGTGGAAGGACCTCATCCGGGCCTCCCCGCTCGGCAAGCACATGGAGCTCGTCGCCTGGCTCAAGACCGAGCACGGCCTCGGCCACGGCCACGCCAACGCCCTCGTCGCCCACACCCTCGCCGAAGCGGCGGCCTGAGCCCGCCGTGCGGCTCTGCCGGTGACGCCCGGTCCCTGGTTCTGGTGGTGACGCCCGGCCTGCGCCCTGTGGCGGGTGGTGGGCCGGCGGACGACGACGGGGCCGGGGCCGCCTGCGGCACGATCGGGAAGCAGGCGGCCCCGGACCCGGGTCGTTCCGTACGGGCGGGGCATCGACCGCGATGCCCGTACGGCTGCGGTCGGGACTATTCGA